>JASFMO010000123.1:0-8359 GCA_050117535.1 Gemmatimonadales bacterium
GACCGCCCTCGCCTCCCTCGCCTACTCCATGGAATACTGCGCTACTGGCCGGCGGGCTCCAGCAACGCCTTGATCTCCTCAGGAATCGCGAACAGGGTGTCGGCTGGTTCCATGTCCGCCACTTCGAGCACTGTGATGACCTGTTCCATACCCATGACACGCTGAACGCTCTTTCGCGGTGACCGAACTCCAGCGAATTCCTGATAGTCGCTGACCACCGTTGTAGCCGGCACCTCGCCCATCGGAGAGGCCTGCGACCTCTCAGCACCGACCATCAAACCGGTCGCCACGCTGAAGTACTCGAAGTACTCCTCGTCCCAGCGCGTCGTCACCTTCAACTTGTAGCACGGCTCTCCTTCAAAATCCACCTTCTCGACCGTCTCGACCGCGGCGATCAGCGTTTCGGGATGAAGGGACGCGGCCACGTCGGCCTGATGGCGGGTTTGGTCGAGCATCTTCCCTTCCAGAATCATCGGACCCATCGCCGGGTGAATCATCCAACCGACTTCGCCGTTGTACCCGGCACGGATCGAGCCGATGCCGGCAAAGTCGATGCGGGTGTACATCTTGTTCGGCGGCGCCTGGTAGATTTGCATGTCGCCGGCGATGCCTTGCGCCGGCACTTCAACTCGCCCCTTCGCGGTTTGCGGTCCCTGTGCCAAGATCGCCTGCTCGCCGCCAATCGCCTCGACAAAACGATCGATCACCTCCTGACCGGACGGCAGCTCCTCGGCCTGCTGCCCGGCCGCACCCGGGGCCGTGACGAACAGAGCGAGCGCGGCCAGGCCGTACGTCGCGCCAGTCTTCCAACCCTTCGCCATCCATCGCATAGAACCTCCTCGCTATCAGGATTATCTCTGCGCGCCCACCGCTTCCGCTGGTCTCTCTGCCGCGATCCAACTCATCGCCGCCTCCAGCGGCGCATCGCGCCCGGAGAGTAGACCCTCGCGTGTGAGCGCTACCGGCTCGTCGGGAACCACACCGCGACCTTCGAGCCTCACACCGTCCGGGGTGATGAAGTCGCCGAAGGCGTGATAGAGGACGTCGCCGTTCGGCAAACGATCCATCGATGCTGGCAGTACCCCACCCAACGAAGTCGCCCCGAACACCCGTACGCGGCCGACCGATTGCATACCTCCCGCGAACATCTCTGAGGCACTGCCGCTCACTTCGTCAATCAGAATCGCCACGGGTCCGGCATACGGGCTCACCCGCTCTCCCCGTGTCGAGACCCGGCGCGGGTTCGCCCGCATTTCGAGCGCGGTCTGCCGCGTCTTCAGTGTCCCCAGCGATATCCGCTCATCCAGGAAGTGGCCCGCCACACCCGAGACCATCGCCCCCACTCCGCCGCGATTCCCCCGCAGGTCGATCACGATGCCGTCCAGCCCGCGGTACTCATCCACGGCTCGGTCGATATGGCGAGCCAGAGGCACCATCCAGAAGTTGAACCAGATGACGCCGACCTCCACGTCGTGCTCCTCCGAAACTCCCTCGTAGCTATCGAAGCGCGAAAAGAAGGTCGGTAGGTTGCCGAACTTGACGGGCTCGCTTGCGTCCGGCAGCAGGACGATGTCACGCTCGACCTGCGCCTCCGAGCCGTCCACGAATCCTACCGTCCGCACCTCGCCGGGTGCGCCACCCAGCCGCCACTCCACACGCTGCCAGACACGGAATCCCAAGTTGTAGCGGCTCTTGATTTCCCGCTCCTCTTCCAGCAGCGCCGAAACCGTATCGTCTCCGACGTAGACGATAATCCAACCCGGCTCCACGCCCGCCGCAGCGGCGGAGCCATCCTCGTCCACCAGTGTCACGATCAGTTGCTCGCCGACCAGCCGCGCATCCAAGCCGATATCGCCGACTTCGTTGCTTACGTCGCGTTGAAACGGATCGAGCGTGTCCACCGCCTCCTGTGGGATTATGGCAAAGTGTGTCTGCTCCAGTCGCCCCACCATGTCTTCCAATATCGCCCGCAACTGGCGTTGCGTGGTCACCGTGTCGACCTGCGGCCGCAGTTCTTCGTGCAACGCCAGCCAGTCCACACCGTTGAACGTGGTGTCAAAATGGGTCTCGTAAACGATCCGCCACGCCGTTTCGAACGTCTCCATGGCGAGCTCGGACTCGATCGGAGTCTCTTGGACTCGGTCCGGGCCCTTGGCACAACCGGCCAGCGCAGCCGCCGCCACGCCGAGCAGGACGAGCCAGCTATGGCTTCCGCCAATACCGCGAATCATGTTTTGTCGCCTAACCTGGTTGGGCCGCGTCAGACCAAGAGCCGCATGGCTTCCACGGCCAAGTCGATGGCTACACTCTCTCCGAGCCGGAGATCTTCCTCGCGTATGGCCTCTCCGCCCGCCCGGTTAACCACGCCCGTCACGCAACCGCCTCGCAACCCAAGCGTGCCGCACATCGTCAGCAGCGTGGCCGCTTCCATCTCGTAGCTTAGCACACGCAGCCGGCTCCACTCCTCCGTAGAACCTCGAAACCGGCGAAGCACGTAGCCTCCGAAGCCGTCGCTGCGCTCTTCACCCGGGTAGAACGTCGCCGACGAGGCCGTCACGCCGACATGATACCGCTTCTGTAATCGCTCCGCCGCGTCGACCAGTGCTCGCACGACCTCGTGATGTGCGACGGCGGGATATGGCGGAGGCGCATAGTGATCCGATGCCCCGTCGAGCCGAACCGCTCCCGTCGTGATGATCGCATCACCAGTCTCGATCTCGGGGCGAATGGATCCCGTCGTCCCAACTCGCAGGAACGTCCGAACGCCCAGGCGCGCTAGTTCCTCGACCGCGATCGATGTCGAGGGCCCGCCGATGCCGGTGGAGGTCACGAGAACCGGCTGGCCGTCCAACCGGCCAAAGTAGGTTCGGAATTCGCGTCGCCATGCCAACTCGTTCGCCTCACGATCGAAGGCCTTGGCGATCTTGGGCACCCGGGCAGGGTCGCCCGGCAACAGTGCGTGTTTCGCACCGCCGATGGCGGCCGTATCGAGTTCGAGATGGTAGACTTGTGACAAAGGGACTCCTTACTCCGGTCTTATCGAGTCGGCCACGCCCGATCGAGCGCGGCTCGCTGGGTCGCGAGCGCTGACGGCAAAGGAAGAATATCGTCTCACCCATGCCATAGCCACGCCCACCCTATCCCCGGCTGCCTGACCGGGGTTCGAGCCCAAGCTTGGTTGAGCCGACCCGTGCCGGCCTTCGCAACCGCCAGGCCGAAACCGATCCCTCATCCACCCCTACACTTGCGCTACGGTGACTATTCGTCGGGCCCCTGGCAAGCCGCGGTATCTGGCGCAACGCAACCCGAATCCTTAGGCTCAAGCACTGCCGCAAACCGCACGCAAGCATGGGAGGTCAACCGTGGTGGGCGCCCGTCAATCTCTTGTGATCCCGGTTCTTGTCGCCGTCACCGTCCTGATCGGGGCGCGAACGAGTCTAGGCCAGCACGAACCGCCCCCCGGTGAGATGACCTTCGCGCTGACGGGCGACGCAATTATCTCCCAGCGGCTCTCGCCTTACGATGAGCCCGAGTACCTTCGGATGATTGAGATCATCCGGGACGCCGATCTCGCCTTCACCAACCTTGAGGTCTTGTTTCACAACTACGAGGAAGGTTACCCCGCCGCACACAGCGGTGGCACCTGGATGGCCGCAGAGCCCTATATCGCCGGCGAGCTGGTCTGGGCAGGCTTCGACATGGTCAGTCGCGCCAACAACCACACCATGGACTATGGAGCAGGAGGTTTGCGCGCCACGACGCGGGCCCTGGATGACGTCGGGCTCGTGCACGCCGGAGCCGGCGAGAACCTCGCCCAGGCCCGGTCGCCGGCCTACCTCGAGACCGCGGGCGGCCGCGTCGCCCTGATCTCGGTGGCGTCCACCTTCGCAGACGAGGACCGAGCCGGCCCACAGCGGGGCGACATTCGGGGAAGGCCCGGTTTGAATCCTCTCCGCTACGAACGGACATACGCCGTCAGTGCCGCCTCCCTCCAGAAGCTTCGTGAGGTAGCAGAGGAGCTGGGCTACCGCGTGGGCAATCGAGAGGACCAGGTCCGTTTCATGCGCCAGCGATTCATCGTCGCCGATCCACCAGGTTCACGCACCGAGGCGCACGAGGGTGATCTGGCGGAGATTCTGGGCTCCGTCCGCGATGCGCGCCGCCAGGCCGACTGGGTGGTCGTGACCAGCCACAGCCACGAGGGCGCGGCGTCGCGGCAACAGCCCGCCGACTTCCTAGTGGGTTTTGCCCGCGCCGCCGTCGATGCCGGCGCTGACGTGTTCATCGGCCATGGCCCGCACGTGTTGAGAGGCATCGAGATCTACAAGGGCAAGCCGATCTTCTATAGCTTGTCCAACTTCATTTTCCAGAACGAAACGATCCGCTACCTGCCCGGAGACATCTACGAGGCCTATGACCTGCCGCCGAATGCGACGACCGCCGATGCCTTTGACCGGCGGAACGAGGCCAGCCGCACGGGCGGTTTCCCGGGACAGCGCATCTACTGGGAAAGCGTCATAGCGGCGCCCATCTTCGTGGACGGTGTCCTGAAAGAGATCCGGCTGTACCCGATCACACTCGGTTTCGGAAAACCGCGACCGCAGCGCGGACGCCCACACCTGGCCGACAAAGAGGCGGGCCAGCGGATCATCGGCGAACTGCGTGAGCTCTCCGATCCGTTCGGCGTGCAGGTCCAGTACCTGGCCGCGGAGAACATCGGCCTGATCCGGGCGGCGGAGATTCGTGCTACCAATGAAGATGGCACAGATCGCTAGGCCGGCGGCCCACGCGGGGAGACAAGGTGATGAAGAGGAACGCCCGCGCCACTGTCAGTCCTCGCCTCCGGCGCGTCGTCTCGCCAGTCGTTACCCTCGTTCTCGGTTCGCCGCTCACCAGCTACGACCAGGAGCGGCGGCGCGTCCACAGCATGCTCTCGTAGTGCAAATCGAAAGGGATCGAACGCCATGAGCGCTGTACGTCTGACAAGACTGGTAGCGACGACGGTCTTATCATTGACCGCCTTCACGAGCGCCATCGCTCAGACCGGGGAGTCAGACCCCAACGTGGTCTTCGACCCGGCTCTCTTCCAGGGTATGGAGTACCGGATGATCGGCCCCAGCCGCGGCGGACGCGTGACCGCGGTCACCGGCATCGCCCAGCAGCCGGCTACGTTCTACATGGGAGCCACCGGCGGCGGCGTCTGGAAAACCACGGACTACGGCCATAGCTGGCTGAACGTCTCGGACGGTCACTTCCAAACCGCCTCCATCGGCGCCATCGATGTGGCCGATTCGAATCCTGACATCGTCTACGTGGGGACGGGCTCCGACGGCATTCGCAGCAACGTGATCGGCGGCCGCGGCGTCTACAAGTCGACCGACGCTGGAAGGACCTGGGCATTCATCGGACTACGGAACGTGGGCCAGATCGGCGCCGTCATCGTTCATCCGCAGGACCCCGATCTCGTCTACATCGCCGCTATCGGACACGCCTTCGGTCCGAGTCCCGAGCGCGGCGTCTATCGCACCCGCGATGGCGGCGCCAACTGGAAGAAGATCCTGTTCGTCTCCGATAGCACGGGGGCGGTGGATCTGGAGTTCGCACCGGATAACCCAAGCGAGATCTACGCCGCCACCTGGCGAGCCGAGCGAAAGCCCTGGACGATCATTAGCGGCGCGGAAGAAGGCGGCATTTACAAGTCGAACGACGGCGGCGACACATGGACGCCGCTGACGAGTGGTCTGCCGGCCGGCCTCATCGGCAAGAGCGATTTCGCCGTGTCCGCCGCAGATCCGAACCGCCTCTACGTTCTCATGGAGGCGGCGGCTGGCGATGGCGGACTCTACCGGTCGGACGACCGGGGGGGGAGTTTCCGGCTAATCTCGACCTACGCCCCCCTCCTCGACCGGCCCTTCTATTACTGCAACGTCGACGCCGATCCGAGCGACGCGGACGTCGTCTACGTCAACAGTACACGGTTCTGGAAGTCGGTCGACGGGGGCCGTTCATTCACTCGCATGCGGACGCCGCACGGCGACAACCACGACATGTGGATCAATCCAAACGATCCCGACCTGTTCATTCAGTCGAACGACGGCGGCGCTAACGTCACGCTGGATGGAGGGCGCACTTGGTCCACACAGCATAACCAGCCCACGGCCGAATTGTATCAGGTCGACATCGACGACCGCTTCCCTTACTGGGTCTACGCCGGCCAACAGGACAACTCCACCATCGCCGTTCCCAGCCGTCCACCCTACAACGCGCCCGGCGGGGCGACGGCCTACTGGCGATCGATCGGCGGGTGCGAGACCGGGCCCGCCGTTCCGAAGCCCGGCGACCCCAACATCGTGTACTCCAATTGCAAGGGACGCTTCGGTCGCTACAACTACGAGACCGGCCAGGAAAAGCAGTACTACGTCGGCGCTCAGAACATGTATGGCCACAACCCGCGCGACTTGAAGTACCGCTTCCAGCGCGTCTCTCCCATCGAGGTGTCGCCCCACGACGCGAGCGTGGTCTACCACGCTTCCCAGTACCTACATCGCACCACCGATGAAGGCGTCACATGGGAAACCATCTCGCCCGACCTCACCGCCTTTCGGCCAAGCACGCAGGTGATTTCCGGCACGCCGATCACGCGAGATATCACGGGCGAGGAGTTTTACAGTACCATCTATGCGGTGGAAGAATCTCCGCTCACGCCCGGCTTGATTTGGGTCGGTGCCAACGATGGACCCGTCCACATCACCCGCGACGGCGGAGAAACGTGGACGAAGATCACACCCGATGACCTGGCGCCCGGGGGTCGAGTCCAGACGATCGACCCTTCCCCCCACCGGGAGGGCAAGGCCTATATCGCCGTCTACCGTTACCTGCTCGGCGACTGGCAACCTTACATCTACCGAACCGAGGACTACGGTACGTCCTGGACTCGCCTGACGACGGGGGACAACGGAATTCCCGCCGACTACCCGACCCGCGTCGTGCGTGAAGACCCGGATCGCGAAGGTCTGCTCTACGCGGGAACGGAGTTTGGATTGTTCGTGTCGTTCGACGACGGCGATCACTGGCAGGCATTGCAGCTCAACCTGCCCATCACGCCCGTCACGGACATCACGGTGCACCAACAGGACCTCGTCATCTCTACCATGGGCCGTTCGTTCTGGATCCTCGATGACCTCACACCGCTGCATCAGCTACAGCCACGCATCGCAGCGGCGGACGTCCATCTCTTTCAGCCCCGCGCGGCCTACCGGATGCGCTACTCCGCCGGGCGTGACCGCGGGCCGAGCGATCCCGAGTACCCGCCCGTCGGCGTCATGATCGACTACTACTTGTCCGAGCTAGCGGAGGGCCCGGTCATCCTCGAAATCCTCGACGCCAGCGGACGCCTGGTTCGCAATTTCTCGAGCGCTAACTCCGGTCGCCGTTCCGAATCCGCGCCGACGGCGACCCCGTACACGTATGCGACCCCGGCCCCGGTTCTGAGGGACCGCGCTGGCATGCACCGGTTCGTGTGGGACCTAACACACCCGGGTCCGTGGGACGCCGATCCAGGGCGCGACGGTCGGGACGGGCCCATGGCAGTGCCCGGGACGTATCAGGCGCGCCTCACCGTTGGCGATAGCAACCAGACTCAGCGCTTCGAGGTGCTGATCGATCCACGAGTCGCCCGGGACGGCGTGACGCAAGATGATCTGGAAGAGCAGTTGGCGCTGAGCCTTCGTGTTCGTGACGCGATTAGCGAGGCGCGACGAGCGGCCCAGCGGATCGGGCAACTGACGATGGAACTCGACGAACGATCGACGGCCGTCGAGGATCGCGAGCTCTTGGACAGTGTGGAGCACGCTCGACAGCGGCTCGTCGCCCTCGGCGGCAGCCTGGTGACGGAAGAGGGTCGCTACCCACAACCGAGGCTCATCGACCAGCTGGAGTACCTCTACAACATGCTGGATCGAGCTGACCAGAAGGTCGGTGCCGATGCTCACGAACGGTTTGAGGAACTGAACGGAGAGCTTGAGAATCACCTGCGAGCGCTGGAGCAGGTCTTGGAAGCCGATCTGGCCGCGCTCAACCGGCAGCTGCGTCAGCGCGGGATCGCGCCGCTGGACTTGACCGAGCCCGCGAGAGGTACCGCACGCTGAGTCGGTGAACGGCCCAACGATGAGCGGCTCCCGCCCCGGGCGGTGAGCCGCATTCTGGAAGACGGGCCGTTCTGACCTCTGGCCTCAGTACTGGGGTTCGCCGTCTCGGCTGTGAACCTGCGCCACCCCGTCGGCTTTCGCGCCGTAGAGCGCCCAAACTTGGCCAACGGTCATGACGGAGGCCCCGCTTTCCGCTACCAAACGCACAACCT
>JASFMO010000124.1:0-8326 GCA_050117535.1 Gemmatimonadales bacterium
TCCCTCCGTCGGATCGGCACCAGTGTTCGTGGCGCAGGCCTGACCTGCCACCGAGTACACGTCGAACGGGTCACCGCGCGTAGCCGTTACGGTGAACGTGCTGGTGCCCACGTCTCCACGGAATAGCGCCAGTTCGGCCGGCTCGGCCACCTTGTCGATCGTCCAGGGGAACGTCTCGGTCAACAGGCCATCGGCCGTCATGCTGTCGGCCGTGATCGTCGTCGCCTGCTGCAGCGCGAACTGCGGGTTCGTGCCCGTCGGTTCGGACGTACACGAGGCGGCGACAACCAGCAGCGCGATTAGGAGAGAGAGTCTTCGCATTGGTGATCTCCTGCGCAAAAAAGGAAATTAGTTGCGGCCTTCGGTATCGAGATGAACAGGTTTTCGCTTGATTTCATTTAGTGGACGGATGAAAGAAACGCAAGAAACAGACCGCCACGATTCGCCGTCGCTGGGCCGCAGAGCGCGTCCATCGGGGCGGCTGTAGCATCGGTGCGGCGTTCTAAGATGAATGACGGCCACGGATAGGGGGATTGTGGTGGCGCAGCTACGCCGAACTCCGCCTCTTTCCGTTTCGATCGGGCTCGGCGTACGTTTCGGCATTGAGCACCAGCTCCGTCCATTATTGATCATGGAGGTCCATCATGCGGACCGCTCTCTTCCTACAGACCTATCTCGTATCGCTTGTGACCTTCTTGGCTCTGGATTTCGCCTGGCTGGGTTGGATTGCCCGCGGCTTCTACCGTCGACAGCTGGGCCATCTGCTCAGCCCGGATGTGCGCTGGATAGCCGCGGTCATCTTTTACGCGCTCTTTGTCTCCGCCGTCGTCGTTTTTGCCGTCGCGCCCGCCGTCGAGCGGGGATCGTTCGCTCGAGCGCTGCTGCTGGGAGGATTCTTCGGGATCGTGACGTACGCGACGTACGATCTCACGAACCTCGCGACCCTGAAGGGGTTCCCCACGCTCGTTGCAGTCGTGGACATTACCTGGGGTTGCATCCTGACCAGTGCTGTCGCTGCGGTGGGCTATCTCTTCGCGGCCCGAGGGTAGGATCGAAGGATCGAGGTCGCGGATCGACCCACAGGCAGCGTCGACGTTGGGACGCATCCGAAACCGTGCTCCGTTCGACCGCGTAGGGGCTTGAGAACAAACGCTTCCTCGTGAAAGACCCACCACACGGCCTCGTGTCGGAGACGGAACGAGCAACCTCTGCGTGGTATTCGATGTCAGACTGGGTTGGAGGTCCGTGTTCCGACTCTGAACCTTGAGCAGGAGTCGTTTGCGATGGCAGGCTCCACGATTTCTGATTTCCGATTCGCGTTACGCTCGATAGCGCGGCGCCCGGTGCTTTCCCTGATCCTGGTCCTCATTCTCGGTGTCGGACTCGGCGCCAACGCGGCGATGTTCAGCATCGTCGACTCGGTGTTGCTGGAACCGCTGCCATATCCCGAGGCTGACCGGTTGGTTTGGATGTGGAGCCGCACGCCAAGCGGAGGGAACAACACGGTCGCGGCGCTGGACTATATGGATTACCGGGAGCGCAACACGACGCTCGAGTATCTGGCGGCCTACTCGACGTGGCCGGAGCGATACGTGATCACCGGCGGCGATGAGCCGGAGGTCCTGGTTGGCGCGGCGGCGTCGGCCAATCTGTTCCAGACGCTGGGTGTGGACCCCGTCGTCGGACGTGGTTTGCTGCCCGAAGATGAAGATCCGACGTCGGGCAATCCGATCGTTCTAGGTTATGGCTTGTGGCAACGGCGCTTTGGCGGTGACGCGGGCGTCCTCGGCCAGACCGTCAGCCTCGAGGGCAATGTCTATGAGGTCGTCGGCGTGATGCCGGCGGGCTTCGCCTTCCCCTCCTGGGCCGAGTTGTGGCGCCCGATGCGGATGAACGAGTCCGTGGCTCAGGGCCGGGGCAACAACAACTTCCTCGTCCTCGGTCGGCTCAAGCCCGGCGTCACGATCGAGCAGACGGAGTCGGAGCTCATCTCGATAGCTGCGGGAATCGCCGAGGCGTTTCCCGACTTCAAGCAGGGTTGGTCGGTGTCGCTGGTGCCGCTGCGGGACATCTTCGTTGCGAACGTGCGCAGCGTGCTGTGGATTCTGCTCGGCGCGGTCGCGCTGGTCCTGCTGGTCGCCTGCGCCAACGTCGCGGCGCTCCTGCTGGCCCGGGCCACCGCGCGTGAAGGGGAGGTCGCCGTGCGGCTGGCGTTAGGCGCCACGCGCGGCCGGGTGGTGCGCCAGCTGCTCACCGAGAGCGTTGTCATCGCCCTGTTCGGCGGTGCACTGGGGCTTGCCGTCGCCTATGGGGCTATCGGGGGCCTGCCGAGGGTTGCCGGCGGGTCGCTGTCGCTGCTGGAGGGCGTCGACCTCGATGGTACGGCTCTCGCCTTCATGTTGGCCGTCTCTCTGGCTACGGGCCTGCTGTTCGGGCTCGCTCCGGCCCTCCGAGCGCCTCAGCTTCAACTGGTTGACGCTCTGAAGGAAGGGCACCGCGGGATGCGCGGGGCCGGTGGCTTGAAGTTGCAGAGCGGGCTGGTGGTGGGTCAGGTGGCCCTGTCACTCATGCTCCTTGTTTCGTCGGGACTTCTGATCCGCAGCTTCATCAAACTCCAAGACGAGGAGATCGGCTTTCAGCCTCGGAGTGTGCTGACCGCCCGGCTGCGTCTTCCGGCGGCGGCGTATGGAGCTGAGCGCCATCCGAACCTCTTCTACGAGGCGGCGCTCGACCGGGTTCAGGCGCTCCCCGGTGTTGAGGCGGCCGGCATCATTACGTCCCTCCCGGTGATCGGGGGCTTCGGACCCTGGAACTACGTGCACGCTGAAGGCCGACCGGCCACCACGCCGGCCGAACGGCGCGGGGCGACGAGGCGGGTCGTCACGCCGGGTTATTTCGAGGCGATGGGCATTCCACTGCTCCGCGGTCGCACCTTCGAGCGCAGTGACCTCGCCGATGCTCCGCCCGTGACGGTCATCAGCCAGCGCTTGGCCGAAGAGTTCTTCCCCGGCGAGGATCCCGTGGGCCGATCGATCGTCCTGCCGGGCTGGGACCCGCCCGTCTACCTGGAGGTGGTGGGGGTGGTGGGTGATGTCCGCTTGGGGTCTCTGGAGTACGACACTCGACCCACCATGTACTGGCCCATGGCTCAGAACGGACGATGGAGCGCTTACATGGTGGTTCGTACTGCGGGCGAACCTTCGGCCTTGGCACCATCGCTGCGCGCGGCGATCCGCGAGGTCGATCCGAACGTGCCGGTCTCGAATCTCAGGCCGATGGCCAGCGTGGTTTCGTCGTCGCTGGCACAGAACCGGTTCCGTACGTTGCTGTTGGGCGCCTTCGCTGGCGTGGCGATGCTACTGGCAGCGCTCGGACTCTATGGGGTCCTCGCTCAGCTCGTCGGCCGTCGCACCCACGAACTGGGCGTGCGGATAGCACTCGGTGCCAGCCGCGGGAACGTCCTGAGCTGGGTACTTCGCTATGGCATGAGGCTTACGGTCGCGGGCGTCGTCCTCGGCCTCGTCGGCGCCGCCGCAACGACCCGCGTCGTACGCGGCGTGCTGTTTGGAATTGAACCTTTGGATGCAGTCAGCTTCATCGGGACCACCATCGTTCTGATGTTGGTGGCGGCGGCGGCGGCGCTCGTGCCGGCGTGGCGGGCGACGCGTGTCGACCCGGTTGAGAGTCTGCGCACCGAGTAATCGCGCGAAACCGACCGTCTTACACCGTCGTAGGTCTAAGTCGTAGGTCTGAGTGGTCAGACGCGACGGCCTGCCTCGTCATCGTTTCACATCCGACTCGGGCGAGCGACGCCGATCCGTCGCGATGAGGACCGGGAGGTTCGCGCTCATGGAGAGCATCGTACAGGACGTTCGCTATGCGTTTCGTATCCTGAAACGCTCGCCGGGTTTTTCGCTGATCGCCGCGCTGACGGTAGCTGTCGGGATTGGCGCGACGACGACGATCTTCAGCACCGTCAACGCCGTGCTACTGAAGCCGCCGCCCGGTGTCCGCGACGCGGGCGAACTGGTCCGCCTGTACCGAGTGGCGCAGGACGGGTCGTCGTTCCACGAGATCTCCTACCCCAACTTCGTTGAGTACCGGGCCTCGAACACGGGGCTCGTCGAGCTGGCGGCTACCGCCGTGCAAGGCGTCATCCTGAGCGACGTCGTGGAGCCCGAAGCCATGTTCGGGCTGCTGGTATCGGGCAACTTCTTCGACCTGATCGGCGTGAAGCCCGCGCTAGGCCGCTTTTTCACGGCTGATGACCAAGCCGCCGCAGCCGGGCGCGAGGTCATCCTGAGCTACGGAATGTGGGCCCGGCGGTTCGGCGCAGATCCGTCAATCATCGGACGCACGGTCCATCTGAACCGTGTCCCGTTCACGGTGGTCGGCATCACGGAGGAAGGCTTCCGCGGACCGAATAGCATGGTCGATATCGGCGTCTGGCTGCCGATCGAGATGGCGCCGGAACTCGGGGCTGGGCGCGACCTGCGATCCCGGGCCGATACCTGGGTCGACCCTTTCGGCCGGCGAAGCCCGGACGCGAGCGTCGAGCGCATCGAGGCGGCACTCAATCGAATCAGCGCCAACCTGCGATCCGAGTACCCTGAAGACAACCCGGACTACGGGGTCGACGTGTGGTCGTACCGCCCAATCGGAACGCGCGCCTTCGGGCCAGCGATGGGCTTTTCGCTCTTCCTGTTCCTGATCTCGGGAACCGTGCTACTGATCGCCTGCTTGAATGTTGGCAGCATGCTGCTGGCGCGCTCCGCACAGCGGGACAAGGAGATGGCGATGCGGTTGGCGCTGGGCGCCGGCCGGCGGCGGCTGGTCCGGCAATTACTGACCGAAAGCGTCTTACTGTTTGCGGCCGGTGGGGCGGGCGGCGTGCTGATCGCCATGTACCTCACGCGGCTGTTGAGCGCCTACCAATTGCCCGTCGACGTTCCGCTAGTCCTCGACTTCACGCCCGATGTGACGGCCTTGGTGTTCTCGCTCGCCGTCGCCCTCGTGACCGGGCTAGCGTTCGGGTTGGCGCCGGCGCTGCAGGTGACGCGGCGCGATCTCCAGGTCAGTCTGAGGGCGGGTTCCACGGCTGGCAGCGCCCCTCGCTCACGACTGCGCAGCGCCTTCGTTGTGACGCAGGTCGCCGGCTCGGCCTTGCTGCTAGTCGGAGCCGGGCTGTTCGCCCGCGGTCTCGCCCGCGCCGGTTCAGTCGAGCTGGGCTTCGAGCCGGATGGCGTGCACGCGTTGAGCATGGAGCTAGAGAATTTCGACTACGATGAAGAGCGTGCCGCCGCGTTCTATCGGGAGCTCATGGAGCGCGTTGTTCGCCTGCCGGAGGTACAGTCGGTAGGAGCGACCAATTGGCCGCCCGTGACGCTGGGTGGACGCAGTTCCACATTCGAGGTCGCGGGTCGACCGCCGCTGGACGAGGACGAGCGTCCACAGACCGATCTTGCCACGGTCACCCCCGGATACTTCGAGACCTTTCGCATTCCCGTCGTAGGTGGACGCGGCTTTGCTGAAGCGGACCGCCGCGATGCCGTGCGGGTGGCCATCGTCAACGAGACGTTCGCGCGGCGCAACTGGCCGAATGGAAGCCCCTTGGGCAAGAGGATTCGGCTGGGCGCGCTGGACGATGCGGAACTCGAGATCGTCGGCATCGCGCGGGACGCGAAGTATCGCACACTGACCGAGGATCCGCGCGCGATGGTGTACGTGCCGTACGAGCAATGGCCCTCGCTGTCTCTGGTCGTGCTGATGCGGCTCGAACGCCCCGGCGTCAGTATGGCGGGCCAGCTGCGCCAAGTCGTCCGAGATTTGGACGCTGCACTCCCTGTCGACGCGAACCTGGCGTACCGGGAGTTGATGGGAATTGCTATGCTGCCCAGCCGCGCGGCAGCGCTGTTCACGACCGTTTTCGGCGCCGTCGGTTTGCTGCTGGCTTCGCTGGGCCTCTACGGCCTTCTGGCGTTCGCCGTGGCGTGCCGGACGCGGGAGATCGGCGTGCGCATGGCGCTAGGAGCCCGAAGGGGAGCGGTGCGGGCGTTGGTCATTCGCGGCGGAGTGAGGTTGGTCACAATAGGTCTGGCGATTGGCTTCTTGCTCGCCGGCGTTGTGATGCGTCTCGTGCGTGGATTGCTCTTTGGACTGAGTCCTACTGATCCGGTCACATTCGTGGGTATCGCGGCTCTACTGGTTGGTGTTGCGGCGGCGGCCGCCTTTCTGCCCGCCTGGCGCGCCACGCGTATCAACCCAGTGGAAGCGCTGCGCGCCGAGTAGCGACGGGCTCGGCGGAGCTCAGCCCTATCGTCGATCCCGGGTCGGCGGGCTATCCGGGGCCGGCAAGCGCCCGCTCGCTCTCCAGAGTTACACGACCCCAGATCTCGGATCGGATGCGTTCCACTTCACGCGCGAAGGCCGGGTCCTGGCGCACACGGTGGAACAGCGCCGACTCGAGGACGCGCGGCTCGACACCGCTGGGCGATAGTTGGTAGGCTCGCCTCACCCACGCAAGCGACCGCACCGGATCACCCGTCCAGGCGTAGTAGGTCGCTAAATCTTCGGCGCGCACCACTTCGGTGAAGATCGAATCGCTCGCCTCTCCACGCTCCAGCACCGACTGCAGCGAATCGACGATGGCCGCAGCCTCGTCGCGGCGGCCGAGCTCGTGTAGGCACATGGCGCGAATGCCCGCATGTGGACCGAGTTCCATCGCCGCACAGCGTTCGGCGCGTCCGGCCAGCAGATGAGCGCGTGCCTCAATGGCCCGCGGAAGCATGAGGTCCGCCTCGAGCTGGCTTGCCATGTGTGCTTCGCGGGCAGCGCGGTCGTAGCGCCCGAGGGCAAGGGCGTCGTAGGCGAGGGCCAGTCGCCGTCCAGCGTTCTGGGGGTCGAGAGCGATCGCTTGCTCAGAGACGCGAAAGGCCGTCTCGATCTCGCCGCTCCGGCTCAGAACGCGTGCGCACCAGCTCAGAACGTCGGCCGCGCTCGGCTCGAGGTCGATGGCCTTGCGGCAGTCTGATGCCACTTGCGTTACTGGTGCGAAGGAGCGACTGGCCAGATAACCACGCGCCGTGTAGCCGCTAGCCAGATTCGGGTCGAGCTCGATGGCGCGGTTGGCCGCGGCCAGGGCAAGTCCGGCGGCGGTGTAGCCGTCGACGCCGATGCGGTAGCGGTAGGCAAGCGAAAGGGCGTAGACGTTGGACAGCCCGCTGTGGGCATCCGCGTTGGCCGAGTCGAGGGCCAGCGCTTCGCTGAAGGCGGCGCGCGCGCGGGTTATTCCTTCCGGCGTCCGGCGACCGAGCCAAGCGCGACCAATCAGGTACGACTCGTGCCCGGGTCCATGGACAGCGGGGCCCGTCTGAGCGGGGACCTCGACGAAGATCCGACTCAGGTAATCGTCGGCGAACGATTGCGCGAGATTGAGCGCCGCCTCGAATCCGTACTCCGAGTTCCACTCATAACGGTCGGTGGACAGGACGTCGCCCGACCGTCCGTTCGAGACGCGCACGTTGAGGCGTACGCCATCCACCGTTTGATACAGCGAGCCCAGCACGAGCTTCTCGACACCGAGCGAGTCGGCGAGCTGGGGGGCGCTGAGCCCGAGCGTGAGTAAACTTTGAACTGAGTATGGGTCGCTGACTTTGATCAGACCAACACGCCGGAGTCGGCCGACGATCTCGTCGGTGATGCCCGCGCAGACGTGCTGCAGTTCGGGCTCGCCGGTGCGATTCTCCACCGGTAGAATGGCGACCGAGTCGACGAATCGTATGTTGGCGAACGGCGCCAGGGGATCAGGCCGCCAGGGATGCCAGAGCGCCAAAGCCAGCGTCGCGATGACGATGACGACGACAAGTGAGATGCGGAACCAGCGAGCCGTGCCACTCATGCTCTATCGAATATCCTACGGTGATATTGGCGTTCGATGCTTGTAGGGGCGAATAATGCGCAGTCCGGAGCGTGGGAGCAATGCGTTGGTCGGGGCGATCAGTTGGGTGGGCTTGGCTTGTCGGTCGCTTACCGCCATCTTTCGCGCCGATGAGTGGATCCGATTTCTGGGCTCGCCTGCGCGATGCGCACTTGGGGCGGGTGCTCCTGGTCTATGCCGGAGCCTCGTGGGCAACGCTCGAGGCTACCGACTTCTTCATCACGCGTTTCGGGCTTGCCGAGTCTTTTCTCCCGGTCGCGTTGGTGCTTCTCCTCATCGGTCTGATCGTGATCGTCGTCACCGCGCTGGTGCAGGCGAGGCCGGCCGAGGGCTTTCGCAGCTTGTTCAATTGGCGAAACGCTTTGGTGGGCGGCGCCTTCGCCTTCGGTC
>JASFMO010000125.1:0-8315 GCA_050117535.1 Gemmatimonadales bacterium
CGGCAACGTGTCCGAATCCTCACTGCGCGCTCGAGATGCGATCCTACCGGAAGCCTTTGGCCTACCCGAGGACAACGATGAGATGTGGAAGATCAAGAGGCAAACGCCCCAGCTTGGGGAAATGGGCTGGAGTGGTCTGTGCAGCTAGAGCGCCGATGTCATCAGAGAGTCGCTGGAGGTTGGGAACAATAAGGAGGGATGATGGCGCAAGCTGTCTATTGATAAGCAAGTAAGGAAGTGGAGCCGAGGGGACTTGAACCCCTGACCTCCTGAGTGCGATTCAGGCGCTCTCCCAACTGAGCTACGGCCCCAGATACTCGAGGTGTGATGGGGGCGACAGGACTTGAACCTGTGACCTCCACGATGTCAACGTGGCGCTCTAGCCAGCTGAGCTACGCCCCCTGGAAGCGATCGGGAATCTATTCCGGGCCCTGCGAAGGGTCAACCGGACGGTGGCGGCGCCCCCGTCGTGTCGGCGGCCTCAGCCGTCCCAGAGACTGAGGCGGTATCGGCCGCGCCGGCCGCCTCATCGGCCTCCTCAGCCGCCTCCTCGGGTTCAGGAATCAGATCGGCTTCGCGCTTCAGGATCTGGTCGCCGGTATACTTGCTGAGCGTGTACACCACCGGCGAGCTGGCGCGCCGCACGTAGTAACCGACCTCCTCGGCGCGCTCCAAAAACGCCAGGTCGCCGAGGACCGCGCCACCGGGTCCGATGACGCGCACCCGCGCCGTCGCCTCCCAATTCAGCGTATCCGCCACGGCCTCTTCGGCGAAGCCGATCGCCCGCAGACCCGCTAACTGGCTCAACACGCCGCCAATCGCGGTCTCTTCGATGGCCGGTCCGTCGGGTCCCACGTGCCAGCTACCGGCGGAATCCCGGGCCAAGGAGAGCAGCGTATCTCCGTAGGCGTACTCGATGCCGGCGATGTCGCCGCGAGTGAACGCGAGGATCTCCTTCTCACGCCAGTCGCTGACCGAGCGGCTGGCCAGGCTAATCAGGCCGCCCTGGACCGTGTAGACTTCGTCGGCGTCCGGCTGGCGAGCGTAGGACTGGCGGTAGCCGCGCGCGCGGTCGCCGATGATGATCGACAGCTGAGCCTGTCCTCCCACATAAACGGTGAGCCGGCGCCCTTCGCCCTCGGCGACGCCCAGCCGCTCGTGGTTCTCGGGATTGCGGCTGACCAACTGGCCCACCTCCACCTCGTCCAGCGCCCGCTTCAGCGCTTCGCCGGCATCGCTAATCGCCTCGTACCCGTTGACCGTCCACCCGTCCCCGGCCACCAGCCGAACCGTCTCGTCCGGCGTGGCGATGACGACGCTGTCGATCTCCGCGTCATCGCTCAGCGCCAGAGCTAGACCGGCCGCGTCCGCGCCGCCGCCACGTCCCGACGTGAAGCGCGCCGCCGCCCAGGCCACGGCCAGGACGGCCAGCACGCCCACCAGGATCTTGAGAAACCGATCGCTCATTCTCCGTACTTCCGTCGCGTTGTTCGCCGCCGCTTCAGCAACCGCACCGTTCCCAGCAGCACGAAGGCGAGCGGCACACCGATCAGGTTGAGGTACTTCACTAGCTGCATCTCGAAATTCGACTCGAAGACCAGCGGTCGCGGCGTTGGCTGCTTCGAGCGGATGCCCAACAGCGCTTCGGTCTGCGTCAGCCAGTCGACCGCGTTGAGCGCGAAGAGCACGCCCTCGGGCGCGTTGCCGATAAACTGGTCGGCGAGGAAGTCGGCATCGCCGACGACCACGACGCGGCCGCGCAGCGCGCCGCTCACGTCCTCGCCCTCAGCCCCCGCTTCGGCGCCCGGCAGCTCGCTGCGCACCGCGCCCTGAACCGCCACGGCCAGCACAAACTGCTCAAGCTGGTCGGGGTCGTAGACCAGCTCCTGATCCGGCCGGATCTGCAGCTGACCCACCTGCCGGCTGGCGAACTCACTGGTCGCCAGCAGCGGCGTGAAGATCCGGCCGGTAACCGTCGCCAGCGTGTCGATCGAGCTGGCCCAGGGCAGGAAGATGCTATTGATGTTGCGGGTGATCGAATGCTCGGCCGCCGGCAGCGCCCGCAGCCAGAACGGGTAGGCCACGATGTAGTTGAACACCTCGCCTGGCACCTGGATCGACTCGTTCGAGCGCAGGTCGAACACCAGGTCGCCGTTCAGCCGAACGCCGAACTGCTGAGGGAGGTCGCGGGCCGAGTCGGGCAGCGCCATGGCGAACAGGAACTGCAGGTTGACGTCCACGCCATCGCCCAGATACAGCAGCCGCCCGTCGCTCGCCAGGTACGAGCGCACCCGCTCGCGCGCCCGCGCGTCCAGCGCCGTCTTGGGCCCCGCCATGATCAGGGCGTCGACGTCCGGTTCGATGACCGCCGTGTCGGAGGACAGGTCGACCGTCGTCACATCGTACGTCCGGCGCAGCTCGCGTGTGAACTGGCCGTAGTCGGCTTGAGCCTTCTCGCCGTGCCCGGTCGCGAACGCGACCTTCGGCGTCTCGGTCCGCGTCAGGCGCCATACATTGCTCGCCAGTTGGTACTCCAGCGTCCGGCTATCGCCGACGAACGGGATGACCTCGGACTGGTCGGCGTACTGCACCGCCAGCCCCAACCACCCTTGCTTGAGCTGCAGCTCTTCGCGCCGCACGACGTTGAACTGGACCGGCTGGATCCCCAGCTGCTGCGCTTCCTGCGTCGCCTCCTCGCTGCGATCCGGGTGCTTGCGGAGGACCTGCACGTTGCCCCGGCTGTAGCGCTCGAAGTCGCGCAGCACATCGCTGACGTCGCGCTCCAGGATCTGCACCTGGGCCGGCAACTCGTCCGACGTGAAGAAGGTGATCGTCACCACGTCGTCCAGGTCGCGCAGAATCTGCTTGGTCCCGTCCGACATGGTATAGAGCTGCTCGGCCGTCAGATCGATACGGCCGGGGATGTAGCTGCCGAACAGGTTGGCCACCACCGCGATGGCTACCAGGAGGGCGGTGCCCAGCTTCAGGTTCCGGTACAAGGCACCCTTGTGGCTGAGCCGGTCCCGCGCCAGCAGCCAGTACGCCAGCGACAGGAACGCGACCGCCAGCGCGGCGAAGTAGACCAGATCGCGCAGGTCGATCACGCCGCGCGTCACGTTGGTGAAGTGCGGCAGGATCGCCAGCTGCGCCACGGGATTCGAGAGCCAGGACGGCAGCCCCATCTGCACGACCTCGGTGCCCGCCAACATGAGCACGAAGATCGACGCGGTCCCCACGATGAACGCGGTGATCTGGTTGCGCGTCAGCGCCGACGCGAACACGCCCGCCGCCGTCATCCCGGCCACCAGCAGCAAGCTGCCGAAGTACTGGGCGACCACCATGCCGAAGTCGGGCGAGCCCCCGAGCGTCAACAGCAGCGGCACCAGCAGCGTGCCCGCCAGCGCGATGGCCACGAACATCACATCCCCGAGGTACTTGCCGATCAGCAGTTCGTGCTCCTGGATCGGCTGGCTGAGCACGACCTCGAGCGTGCCGTGCCGCTTCTCCTCGGCCAGCGAGCCCATGGTCACGGCCGGGACGAAGAACAGCAGGATCCAGGGCAGCAGCTCGAACATCGGGCGCAGCGAGGCCTGCCCGATCAGGAAGGCGCTGCGGAAATAGAAGAACAGGTTGATGGCCAGGAACACGACCAGCAGGATGTAGGCGGTCGGGTGGTCGAAGTAGCCGCGCAGCTCCTTGCGAGCGATCGTCCAGATATTTCGCATCGCCGCCGCCTCCTACTGGGTCAACTGACCGAACAGGTCCTGCAAGCTGCCCATCTCTTCGTGCAGCTCCCACAGCACCCAGTCCTTGTCCTTGGCGAGCCGGAAGATCTCGGGCCGAGGGTCGGGACCCGAACCCACGGCCAGGACCAAGCGGGTCCGACCTTCGCGCTCTTCGCGGTCGGCGATCTTCTCCACGCCCGCCACTCCGGCGATCGCGTCATCCACGCCCTGGCCCTCGGCCTCCACCACGATCGTACGCGTGCCCTGGGCGCGCATCAGCATCTCGGCGGTGGATCCGTCCGCCACCAGCTTGCCCTGGTGGATGACGATGATGCGACGGCAGGTCTCCTCGACCTCGGGCAGCACGTGCGTGCTCAGGATGACGGTGTGCTCCTTGCCGATCTCGCGGATCAGCTTGCGGATCTCCTGCCGCTGGTTCGGGTCGAGGCCCTCGGTCGGCTCGTCGAGGATCAGGAAATCCGGCCGATGGAGGATCGCCGCCGCCAGACCGAGCCGCTGTTTGTAGCCCTTCGACAGCTCGCCGATCGGCCGGTAGTACACCTCGGCGATCCCCGTCGCCTGAACCGCGTCGTCCACGGCGCTGCCCGGCCCATTGACCTGGACGCCTCGCAGGTCGCCCACGAAGCGTAGATACTCCGAGACCAGCATGTCGGGGTAGAGCGGGTTGTTCTCGGGCAGGTAGCCGATCCGCCGCCGCGCCGCCACCGGGTCCTCCCGCACGTCGGCGCCGTCGATCAGCACCGCGCCTTTCTCGGGCTCGAGATAGTTGGTGATCAGCCGCATCGTCGTCGACTTCCCCGCCCCGTTGGGGCCCAGAAAGCCGACGACCTCCCCGCGATCGACGGTGAACGAGACGTCATCCACCGCCACCGTAGGGCCGAACGACTTGCTCACGTTGTTGAGCGCAATCAAGTCGACCTCCAAACGCCGATACGAGAATAGAAACGCCGAGAATTCGGCTAAGACACTAACTGGCGCACCACACTGGCCTTGTGAAAACGGGGCTGACGGGACTCGAACCCGCGACCTCCGGTGTGACAGACCGGCACTCTAACCGAACTGAGCTACAGCCCCAAGGGACGATTCGGCCCCGGCGTTGCCAGGTCCTTCGTCCGGCTCCGTCCTATTATAGCCACCTCCTCGCTATATAGAACGTGCGGCGCAAATCTATCCCCCCAGAGTGGCCGGTCAAGACTGGCATTGGCGGGCGCGGAGCGCCCAGAGGCACAGCGCCTCATCATCCTCCAGCACGTCCACCGGCACTTCGTAGTACGTCTTCAGCGTCATCTTGTCGGTGGGTCGAAACGGGCCCATCCCCCACCGCTCGTACTCAGCCCGGCTCTCGTCGTCCGTCTTGAAGTAGAGCCGTCCGTCGGCGACGATCGCGAAGAAGACCCCGTCCTGGTACAGCCCGTGGGCCCCGAACATCCTCCGCGCCTCGACCCTCTCCAGCCCACGCAGTTGGTCCAGAACATACTCCAGGAACGAATCCATGCTCAACTCTTACTCCTGATCGTGATCGTTGTCGTGATCACGCTGCCCTATCAATCTACCCCGGTCGTCGACGAGGACGATTACGATGACGATCACGATCAGGATCACGTGAAGGAGGGGACCTACCGCCGGGCCAGCGCCGCCGCGCGGGCGGTGAGATCGTCGTCCTCTAAGGCACCGCAGGCGGCGGTGAACTTGGGAGCGGGCCCCTGCCACTCCAAGTCGTCGACGCTGCCGCCGACCGGAGCCTCTAATGCCAGCGTCGCGAGCCGTCGAAACAGCAGCGCCTCGTCGTATCGTTCGGCCAGAGTCGCCGCCAGCCGCTTCGCGCCCCGGACGTCCACCTCCCAATCGATCGCCTGCCGCGGGACACCCTCGATTTGGCCGTAGCGCGCCAGTACCGTCGCCGTCGACTTGGCACCCCAGCCCGGAAGCCCCGGGTACCCGTCGGCGGCATCGCCCACCAGCGCCAGATAGTCGGGGATCGAGCGCGGCGGCACACCGAACTTCGCGATCACGCCCTCCTCGTCGACGACCAAGCGCTGGCGACGGTCGAACTGCACCACCCGATTCCCTCTGACGCACTGGGCGAGGTCTTTGTCGGGGGTGCAGACGAGCACTTGCTCGACGCGCTCATCCCGGTCTGCCAACGCCGCTCCGGCGGCGAGCGCGTCGTCCGCCTCGTAGTCCACCATCGGCCAGACGGTCACGCCCATCGCCCGCAACGAATCCTCGAGCAGCTCGAACTGCGACAGCAACGCCGGCTCGACACCGGAGCCGTCCTTGTACCCCGGCCACAACTCGTTGCGGAACGATTCGATCACGTGGTCGGTGGCGACGGCGACGTGCGTCGCCCCAGCACCGATCAGCGACAGGACCGAGCCCAGCACGCCGCGGGTGGCCGCGACCTCCTGGCCGGCCCGGTTCAGGCGCGACGGGAGCGCATAGTAGTGGCGGAACAGCTCGTAGGTGCCGTCGAGTAGATGGACTTTCACCGACACGTGGAAGCTCTGGAGAACGCTACGGCCAGAGAGCCGGAGAGCGACGTGGTGGCCGCGCGTCTAGGGAGCGGCATGGGCCCCTTTCAAGGCGCCGATCGCCTTCTTGATGACCTCTTTACGACCCTTCAGCATGTCACGGAAGTCCATGCTGTCCGTGTCGGCGATCTCCATTCGCAGGTCGGAGAGTGCGCTCTCCAGAACCTCGAGCAGGATCTGCCGTTCCTCGTCGCCGAGATCGAGCTGGATCATGGTTACCTCACAGCAGCAGTCCAGCGGCGCTTCGCGCGTCTGATTACTTCCATGTTAGGCGGTAGGCCGTCCGAACTCAATGAGATTCGTGTCCCCCCCAGTTCTTGGGTCGGAGCCGGAGGACCGCTCGCTCCGGTCGACCCGGCAATCGAGTGGATTGCCGACTGCAAGGGCAATGCGCCATCCACCTGCCACACAGGCCGACGGATCGGAGCCGGGTCGCTTAAACCAACTACGCTTCCATAGAAAGCGATAGCAAGAGCATAGTCCTCCCTCCGTTCGACGGCCTGGGTATCGAACGTCTGTGGTGCGTCACCTCCGCCCGCGTGGATAGACTCCTCGATATGTGCGGTCCACCTCGGAGCCCGTCGCTGCGCCGGCCGGATGAAGCCTGTCGGTTCGTCCACTGCGCAGACAGCTGAACCATGCTTCCATCGGGACCTCAAGGGCCATGGCTTCCTTCGGTTCTTCGAGGGGGCATAGCCTCGTCGGTGGGGCCTCCGGTCGAACCTCTACCCGGGGCCAAGCGAAGTTCGGATACTTCCCCTCGAACCTTTTGGCCAGGAAGATCGTCGGGCTCACGGACCGTCCCTCCTCAAGTCACCTTCCGCCAGGACGTCGGCTCGCGCTGAGCATTGGCTGCTTCCTCGGCCGGTAACGTTCCTCCCGTTTCCACATCGCCAGCACGATCGCTGCGATCTTCCGCGCAATCGTCAGCTTCGCCAGATTCGGCTTCGTCCCGTTCGCCAGCAAACGATCGTAGTCCTCCCGCAGTGGATTCGGCCGCGCATGCGCGATCATCGTGGTCGCCGCGCCCTTGAAGATCGTCTTCAGCTTCCGGTTGTACTCGGCGCTGAGCCCCCGCGTCTGCACCACCGGGACCCTAACCCAACGCCCCTCGTACAATACCCAGTCTGACGATGAGCGAGTCACGATCCCAAACCCGCAGTAGCCCCAGAACTGCCGCTTCGTTCGGAAACGGTGCGGGGTCACCACGATCGGCAACAGCTGCGCCACGCGCACCGGGCCCAACCCCGGCGCCGTCTCCAGGATCCGTGAGATCGGGTAGCGGTGCGACTCCCGCACCATCGCCGCCTCCGCCTCTTCCTTCAGCGCCTCGAGGTCCTCGAGTTCGCGGCCCAGCAGCGCCACCGCCCGCCGCGTCGCGGGAGGAAGCTCACTCGTCAACTCGGATCGCTTCTCGGGATGGTACACCGCTTCTCCCACACACTTCACCCCCCGACCCCGGTAGAAGCTCTTCAGCCGGTTCTTCGTGCGCACCACGTCCCGAGTGACCATGTCGTAGGCTCGCGCCAGCTCCCGCAACCCCGTGAATTGCCCCCGACGATCCTTGAAAACCACACGGCCCAGGTCACCCGTGCGGATCCGCTCTGACAGCTCTTCCGCGTCGACCGCATCGCTCTTCGAACCCGGCTTCCACTCCGGCTGCCACACCACCAACTCAGCCACATGAGGCGAAAGAATCTCGGCCAGCCACTGGCTCCACTCGCTCTCCTCCAGGCACAAATGTAGATTGCCGGTGATTCCCTGGAGGTAGGAGATCAGTGCTTCGCCGTTCGTCTCGACCACATCGCGCCGCAACCGTTTCCCGGCTGCGTTGCGGAGGCTGAGCGTACAACTGGCGGCGTGCACGTCGCACCCGATATAACGTTCCATGGCGCTCCTCCTTCGTCGGGGGTGATGCTCGGACTACGGGTAATCTTAACCCGTTAGCACTCCCCCTTCGGAGGAGGTCGCCATAGCCGCGCTCCCAACCGCATGTATGATCGGGCACGCGGACGTGTCTTTCCTATGATGCCTCGTC
>JASFMO010000126.1:0-8251 GCA_050117535.1 Gemmatimonadales bacterium
GCACGGGGACTTCGGTGGTGTCGTTCCGGAGATGGCGTCTCGAGCTCAGCTTCAGGTCATCGATGGCGTGGTCATGGAGGCGCTGCGACAAGCGCAGATGTCGCTGGCCGACGTCGATGCTTTCGGTGTTACGGCGGGTCCGGGATTGATCGGGTCGTTGTTGGTCGGTGTGAATTGGGTGAAGGCGGCGGCGCTGTCGCTGGGGCGTCCGTTCATAGGCGTACACCACATGGAGGCTCATCTGTTCGCGTCGGTTCTGGAGGACGAGCGCGCGCAGCCGCCATTCATTGCGCTGCTGGTGTCCGGCGGTCACACGCTGCTACTGCATGTGGAGGATTGGGGGCAGTATCGTCTGTTAGGGCAGACGCGCGACGACGCGGCGGGCGAAGCGTTCGACAAAGTGGCGCGGCTGCTGGGACTCGGTTATCCTGGCGGTCCGGCGATCGAGCGTTGCGCTCGATCGGGTGACGCGAGCAGGCATCCTCTGCCGGTACCCATGGTGAGACCGGGGCAGGATGAGGACAGCAGCGATTATTATGACATGTCGTTCAGTGGATTGAAGACGGCGGTCCTGATGCGGGTCAGGGAGTTAGAAGCGCGTGGCTGTTTGGGGGACGAGGTCACGCATCTGAGCGCCGCATTTCAGGCGGCGGCGGTTCGTCAGCTTACGGAGAAGACGCTGCGCGCGGTTCGTGCCACGGGATGCAGGACGGTTGTCCTGGGGGGTGGCGTCGCGCGGAACAGGAGCTTGGCTGAGAGCATCAGGGGTCGAATGTCTTCAGACGACCTGGTGTTTGTACCCACGCCGCGGTTGGCGACTGACAATGCAGCTATGGTGGCACGGGCTGCCTTTTTCCGCCTAACTCGCGGCGAGCGGTCAGGGCTCGAGTTGACCGCTCGGGCGGATCTTCCGATGCCCGGTGTAATATGACCCCCGATTCGTGGGGGTCCGATTCGTGCGTATTGTCTGACGGAGTGTTATGAACCGATGTATCCGATTCTCTTCAGGTTCAAGGGAATAGAGTTCACGTCGTTCGGCTTGATGCTTGGCCTCGCTTTTCTGGCGGCGGGTTGGGTGGCCAGTTTGGAGTTCGAGCGCAAGGGCTACAAGCGGGACGTCGCGTGGTCGCTGCTGATGGGGGCGCTGGTTGGGGGCATCGTTGGGGCGAAGCTCTACTATGCTTTCCTCAACTGGCCACTATTGGTGCAGCATCCTCTGCGCACGCTGTTTTCGAGAGCGGGTTTGGTGTGGTATGGCGGTCTGCTGGGCGGAAGTCTTGGCGTGACCTACATGCTGAAGCGGGAGAAGCTGCCGTTTTGGAAAGTCGCGGACATAGCGGCACTCAGCGTACCCGTGGCGTACGGTATCGGACGCATCGGCTGTTTCCTGGTGGGGGACGACTACGGGCGACCGACGGACAGTTGGATCGGGATCGCATTCCCGAATGGGGCGCCGCCGACGACGGCCGGGAATATTCGGAACTCGTTCGGAGTGGATGTGCCCGAGTCGATCCCGGACTGGGAGGTTCTGCGGGTCTATCCGACTCAGCTCTTCGAGGTCGTTCTTTCGTTGGCGATCTTCGCCTTTCTCTGGCGGCTGCGTCGCCACGATCATCGTGCGGGCTGGCTTTTCTTCCTGTATCTCTTGCTCGCCGGCATGGAGCGGTTCTTCGTGGAGCTATTTCGGGCGAAGGATGATCGCTTCTTTGGGAGTTTCACACTCGCCCAGGTTATCAGCGTAATGTTGATTGTGGGCGGGACGGTTGGCGTGTGGATGTTCACCCAGCGCCGTCTGCGGGCAACTGCGGACACCTAATCGCGATCGCAGAGACAACCGGTGCCTACGCTTCTGCATATCTCGGACCTCCACTTCGGCAATCCGTTTCTGCCGGACGTGGCGGAAGCCGTAATAGCCCACAGTCGGGCTGTGAACCCGGACGTTGTGGTTGTCTCGGGGGATCTGACCCAGCGCGCGCGGGAAGGGCAGTTCCGCCAGGCGGCCGAGTACTTGAAGCGTTTCGAGAAACCAGTGGTTGTGACCCCGGGCAACCACGATGTTCCGTTCTACAGGTTATGGGAACGATTTCTGACGCCGTACGCTAACTATCATCGTCATATCTCGGCCGACCTCAACACGGCGACCGAAGTTGCCGGGCTGTTGATCGTCGCGCTCAATTCGAGCCGCCGCTTCACCCTGACAAATGGACGAATTCGCCGCTCGCAACTCGATTTTGCCACACGCGCCATGCAGGACGCTGGCGATTCGTTAATACGCGTTGTCGTCACACACCATCATCTCGCACCGCCGCCCGGTTTTGAGCGGGCGAACGTGATGCCATTCGCCAGGCGCGCATTGCGGCGCTTCACGGAGCTCGATGTCGACTTGATTCTCGCCGGTCACATGCATCGAGCCTACATTGGCACGTCGCTCGATTTTTTCCCCGGCGATTTGGAACGGCGCGGCATTGTGATCGTGCAGTGTGGCACGACGACATCGCGGCGGGGGCGTGGGCGGGAACGAATGCGAAATACGTTGAATGTCATCCGCTTCGAAGGCGGGGTGATCCATGTGGCGCATCACGCCTGGATCGCAGAGCGTTCGAGGTTCATGCCGATCAGCGAACACAGGTTTCCGGGTAGTGCCAGACAGTACTTCGATGGCTCAGGGCTTCAACCGGCGCTCGAGGCCGACTGAGCGGCTTCGTGCTCCGGGACACGTTCGGCTGAGGGTCAGGCGGGTCCTTGCAGACTAGCAGCCTCCCACGCTTCTTTTTCTTCTTGGCTTGTGGTGCCAGCCTGGCGGCTCCGGCCGGTGCACAGGTTCAGACCACGGCCCGAGATACCCTGCCAGTCGTCCGACGGGTCGATATCGAGGGCAACCAAGCCTTTAACGATGATCGAATCAAGCGAAGCATCTCCACTCGAGCCAGCGGCTGTAAGTCGTTCTTCCTGGGGCCGTTTTGCTGGATAGGCCTTGATGCGTTTCGGCGCGTCGAGCGACTGGATCCGCGCGAACTCCGAACCGATGTCGCCCGGATTCGCGTCTTCTACTTCCGACGTGGCTATCGCCGGGCGGTAGTCGATACGACCGTCGTCCGCGAAGCCGGCCGCGTCGATGTGACGTTTCAGATCGACGAGGGCCCCCCTGTCATCGTCGAGAGTGTTGAGATCATAGGCTTGGAGGATGTTCCGGATGCCGAGGCGGTCGTCTCGGAACTGCAGCTTAGGGAAGGGGAGCCGTTCAGCGAGGTCGCGCTTTCGGACTCGAGAGAACGGATGGAACGCGCGCTGCGGAACAGAGGCTACGCGGATGCGGCGATTCTGCCCGGCTTCTTCATGCCGGATGACGACAGGTTGAAAGCGAACATAACGCTGAGGGTCGAGTTGGGCTCGAGATCGACGATTGGGGTCGTCGATATTCGGGGCGCGGTGGAGGTGGACGCAAGCGATGTCCGGCGGCTCCTCACTTTCAAGTCTGGCGATGTTTATAGCGAAGAGGAACTGGTTCGCAGCCAGCGTACGTTGTACTCGATGGCGCTGTTCGATTATGTGACGATAGAGCCGCAGCCCACGGACTCTGACTCGATCATCGATGTATTGGTGCAGGTGAACGAAGCGAAGACGCGCGCCGTCCAGTTTGGCGGTGGAGTGTCGACGACCGAGTGCCTGGAACTAGAAGCAGGCTGGGCGCATCGAAACTTCTTTGGTGGCACGCGCAAGTTGGAGCTGACAGGGCAGATCTCGAACATGGGGACCGCGTCGCTGGCCAGGACGTTTCCGTGCACGCAGGCGGGTGTCGAGAGCGACCCGAGCGATGTGACAACGAACCCTTACAACAAGGTCAACTGGCGGCTCCGGGCGGACTTTCAGCAACCTTGGTTCTTGGGCACGGAGAACTGGCTAGAGACCGGGCTGTTCGCCGAGCGGCAAAGCCTGCCGGCTATCTACGCGCGCGTCAGCTTCGGTGCCGACATCCGATTCAGTCGTGAGATCTCTCGAGGTACGGCTCTCATCGCCAGTTCCCGTATTGGACGCGACAGTCTGGAGGAAGGCAGTGCTGATGTCCTTTGGTGCGCTAATTTCGGTGTGTGTAGCCCGACGGATATCCAGACGCTCTCGAAATCGCGCACGCTGTCCTGGTTGGCGCTCACACTGGCGCAGAGTCGCACGGACGCGGTGCTCAGTCCGACGCGTGGCTATCGCTTGACCTTGGAAGGCGAGACGGCCTCCGAGTTCACGGCCTCGGAGTGGCTGTACTACCGGGCCGCCGGCGAGGTCAGTTGGTTTCAGGAGATGAGTGGGGGCGTGCTGGCCATCCGGCTGCGGGGCGGCATGGTGAGACCGCTCGGCTCGGGACTGAAGGGTGAATCGATCGAAGATGTTGGAGAGGTGACGCATCCGTTGAAGCGCCAGTATGCGGGCGGCGCGTTTACCGTGCGCGGCTACGGTCAGAACCTACTCGGGCCGAAGGTCCTGGGGTTGAATCCGAGCTTGGTGGCAGAGAGCGACATCAATCCCGACGGCTGCCCCATAGTGCAAGAGGATTTGGACCAGGGTGTGTGGGTCTGCGAGCTCGAGGGGCGGGACATTAGTTCCGATGACATGTTTCCGCGACCCGTCGGTGGTGAGAACTCTTTCGTGGCCAACATCGAGTTCCGTTTCCCACTCGGTTCTAGCCGGTGGACGGGTGTGGCGTTCCTCGACATGGGAGGAGTATGGAACACCGGTGGCGCGGTGAGCGCATCCGAGGCGCTCGCTTGGTCGCCGGGCTTCGGTGTGCGATTCCTGAGCCCGGTAGGACCATTACGCTTTGACATCGGGTACAACACCAGCGGAACGGAACGCTCTGTGCCCGTCGTCAGCGATCCGAACGACGTCTTGGTGCAGCTGATCGATTCTGAGGGCAATCTGGAGACGTTCGACTACAACCCATTCGAGGCGCCGGGGATGGATGAGTTCTTTCGCCGCCTACAATTGCATTTCTCGATAGGACACGCGTTCTAGTGACCTGGAAAGAGCGACTGATCGGGATTCCGCTTGCCTTTGTCGGCGCCGTTCTGCTTCTGGCTACGGCGGCGGGCATGCTATTCACGCGCACCGACTGGGGGCGCGAGAAGGTCCGATCGTTCGCGCTCGAGAAGTTGAACGGGGCTATTCAGGGCCGGGTCGAGATCGACGAGGTTCTCGAAGGAGATTTGCTCCGTATGGTACGGATGGCGGGTGTGAGGATCTATGAACCGGACGGCAGGGAGTTCGCCCGGGTCGACACGCTGGCCGTCCACTATCGGTGGGCTGATTTTTTGATCGGCAACGTCACGCTTCCCAAGGCCACGCTCGTCGGACCCGTCGTGAACTTCCGAATCGATCCCGATTCGGGTTGGAATTTCCTCCGGGTGTTCGCTGGCCGCGGCAGCGGGCAGGGGGACGATCAACCGACAGGCCGTAGTCGGCGGATAGTGCTGCGGGAGGTGACTATACGGTCGGGAGACCTCTCGCTGAGAACGGACTGGGAGCCGGAAGCGGGCTTTGACCCTGACTCCAGTCGGTGGTACCTGGAGCAAACGGCGAACGGGTGGGAGCGCGTCATCCGGCTGGAACGGTTCAACGCCACGTTGCCCACTGCCCGGGTTGCGGGGCCGGCCGATCAAGGTCGTCTGTTCCAGATCACGCAACTCACGACCCGGGCATCGATCATCGACGCGCCGGTCGAGATCGAACAGCTGCGCGCCGACATCGAGGTCGTTCGTGACACGTTGTCGTTCCAGGTGTGGCAAGGGGATCTGCCCGACTCGCACGTGTTTGGGCAAGGCTGGGTGACGCTCCGATCCAGCCCGGATTACGAGTTCACGTTGCGGGGCAACCCTGTGACGACGCAGGACCTGGTCTGGCTGATCCCACAGCTCCCGCCAGGCGTAGCCAATCTCGACTTCCACTTCGTGAGTCATCAAGGTCAGATCGCCTTAGAGGCTCGAAATGCAAGGTGGGAATCGAGCGACGCGCGGGCGTCGGGAGACTTTGGGATGACCCTGCGCTCCGAGCCAGACGATCTGCGGTTCACCGATGTGGATCTGCAAGTCGAGCGGGTCCACACGTCGCTGATCGAGAGTTTGACTGGATGGTCGTTACCGGTCAGCGCCAATCTCTCTGGCCGAGTCGTCATGGATGGCGCGCTCTCTGCCCTTCGGGTGGATGCGGACGTGGCCATCGATCCTGATGGGCTGGAGGAACCGTCGCGGATACTGGCGGCAGGCCTGGTCTATGCTGACCGGGACGACCTTGGAGCCAGGGCGCTCGAGGTGCGGCTCGAGGATTTACAGCTCGATTTGGTGCGTGCCTTCGTGCCGGGACTCGCCGTACAGGGTGAGGTCGAAGGCTCGATCGACGTGGATGGCCGTCTGACGGATCGACTGCGCGTCGAGCTCGACATCGAGCAGCGCGACCGCGGTTTGGTTGCGACGCGACTGCGCAATGGCGGCACGCTAACCAAGCGGCAAGATGAACCGTTGCAGCTCGACGTAGATCTGGCTGTCGACTCCGTGTCGCTCGGCACGCTGGCCGAATATTTCCCGGCAATCCCCGTGCGCGGAGACTTCGCGGGGCGAATCAGGGCCCGAGGATCGCTCGACGACTTGAGGCTGGCGGCCACTCTCAGAGGGGTGGGGGACTCAATCCGGCTCGACGGAGGCTTACAGGTCGTTGGTCAGCGGCCACGTTACAGTGGGACGATCGAAGGATGGCGCATGCGGCTGCCGGAGTTTCGACGCGGGCTGCCGGCATCGGACATAGACTTCCGCGTACAGTTCGAGGGCCAGGGGGCCGCGATCTCCGACATCGAGGCGGAAGGACGAGCGCAGATCTCTGCTTCTTTTGTCGGTGGCGTGGACTTCGACTCGGCGTCGGCGGCGTTGCGTATCAGCGAGGGGCGGTTCGTCGTCGACACCGCCGTCGCCGATGGAGAGTTCGGCGAACTTCGGGCGTCCGGTGCGTTGAGCTTGGTGCAGCCCGAATCGGACAGTCTGCGCTTCGAACTAGACGCGGACAGTCTAGGCGCATTGAACCCGTGGTTCTTTCCAGATCTCGAGGCGTTGGCAGCGCCGGGGCGATTGAATCCGCTGACCGCTGCGGGCCCGCTGTCCGGTGTGTCGAGCGTGGAGGGATATGCGAGGATTCAGGGCTGGCTGGTGCGTGGTGTCGGTGGCCTGGCGATCCGGGGGGCGGCGTACGGGGAACGGTTCACGTACGCGGGTTTTTCGGCAGACAGTTTCCGCATCGAGCACTTCGATGTGGGACGGGACGATTCGCTGCTCGCCGCGCGCGGTGACGTTGTGGCGATCGGAGCCGGTTTGGGGGATCTGCGCATCGGCGAGATCAGACTGACGGGCGAGATGCGGGGCGGTCGCTCGGACCTCGAGTTCCAAGTGACGCAGGAAAGGGCTTCGCTATCCGGAAGCTTGTGGGCCGACTTTGAACCAGGGACGCGCAACATAGGCCTCAACGCACTGACCGCACGACTTGGGCAGTCCATGTGGGAGTTGGAAGCCCCCGCATTGATGCGATACGAAGAGGATGGGTTCGCGGTTCGCGACCTCGTGCTGCTGAGCTCGTCGGGGCGGGCGATGCTGGACGGTTTCGTGAATGACTCGGGGCCGATTTCACTGCGAACCCGCGTGAGCGGTGTGCAGTTGTCTGATGTGGCGGCACTCTGGCGCGATACAACCGATATGGCGGGACTGGTCGCAATCGATGCCGAATTGTCAGGGGGGGGGCGGCGCCCAACGTTGCGAGGGAGCTTCGAGGTCATGGAGGGGCATCTGCTCGACGTCGACTTCTCGCGTCTCGCGGGAGCGGTTGGCTACGAGGGACGCGAGCTTTCGATCGATGCTTCGCTCTGGCGTGGAGAGACGAGGATGGCCTGGCTCCGTGGCACCTTGCCAGTCGACCTAGAACTGCCGGGCTTTGGGGTAACGATCTCCGATCGAGCGGTGGATCTGACGCTCGATGGTGACAGCGTGCCGCTGGTGCTGGCCCGAGTCGTGACCGATCAAATCACCGACGTTGGAGGGTTTGCAGGCGGATCGGTACGGTTCGGCGGCACGCCCGGTGACCTGATGCTGTCGGGTGAGGGCGAGGTAGTGGCCGGCCGGTTCCGTGTGATTCGATCGGGGATACGTTACGCGGGATTGCAAGGCGATCTCGAGTTCGATGGCAAGGATGTGCGACTGAGGGACGTGACCTTCACCAGCGTGGAGGG
>JASFMO010000127.1:0-8174 GCA_050117535.1 Gemmatimonadales bacterium
CCGCGATGACGTTCGAGCCGCGTTCCCACGCCCGCATGGCCGGCGAACGGCGCCCGCCCTTGAATGCCCAGCGCCCATACCAGAGATTCATGCGCCAGGAACGACCGTTCGATGCGGACAGCGGTGGCCAATCAAAGACAGACAAGGAGGGACGCCTGGCAGCGTCACGTGTGGTTCTGCTCGTCGGAACACGGAAAGGACTCTTTCTGGCCAGCGCGGGTACCGATCGCTGCCGATGGCAATTGGCAGGGCCTCGGTTGCCCGGCTACGAGATCTACCACGCCGTCAGCGACCGGCGCGATCCCGCGCTGGCGTATGCGGCCGCGCGCCACATGGTCTGGGGTGTCCACATTCACCGCAGTCGCGATGCCGGGCAAACGTGGGAGATCTTGCCCAACGTCCCTCGGCTCGAGGGCCCGCCGCCCTCGAGCGATCTCAAGGCAGTCTGGTACCTGGCGCCGGGACACTCCGACGACGCCGGCGCACTGTTCGCCGGCGTCGAGCCGGCCGCGCTGTTCGTGAGCCACGACTCCGGTCTCGAGTGGGAACCGGTGGCGAGCCTCAACCATCACCCGACGCGGAGCACCTGGCAACCGGCCAAAGGTGGGCTGGCCCTGCATTCGATCTATGTCGATCCGCGTGAGCGAAGGCGCATCTACGCCGCGGTATCCGCCGGCGGCGTCTATCGAAGCGAAGACGGCGGCCGGAATTGGAAGCCCATCAATCGAGGTGTCAGAGCGGACTACCTGGCAGAAAGAAGACCCGAGTCAGGCCACTGCATCCACCGCATCGTGATGCACCCTACCCGCCCCGACCGGCTGTATCAACAGAGTCACTCCGGGACCTACCGAAGCGACGACGGAGGGGACGAGTGGATCGAGATCACCGACGGTCTGCCGAGCGATTTCGGCTACGCTGTGGCCACCCCTCTCCTGGACCCGGACACCGTCTACGTGATCCCACAAGAGAGCAGTCACCTGAGGACCACCGTGGGCGGGGCGCTGCGCGTGTATCGCAGCCGTAATGCCGGCGGAGATTGGCAACCACTCACCCGGGGCCTGCCGCAAGAGAATGCGTACGTGACGGTTCTACGCGAGGCGATCGACACCGACGAGCTCGACCCCGCGGGCGTCTACTTCGGGACCTCGAGCGGCCACCTGTTCGCCAGCCGGGACGGCGGCGATAGCTGGGAGATGATCGCCGGCTTCCTGCCGCGTATTCTGTCGGTCAAGGCGGCCGTGATTCGGGGTTGAGCTGGTGGCGTGAGCGACTTGCTCGATATCCTGGAAGCCCGATCGGGAATCGTCTGTGCGGTGGGGGCCGGCGGCAAGAAGACGACCCTATATCAGCTCGCCGCCGCGAACCCGGGGCGCGTCGGCATCACGTCGACGGTCCCGATCGCTCACTTCCCGCCAACGCTGGCGGCGTACGTAGTCATCGCGGACGCCGCGGCAGTGGTTCAGGCCGTCGTGGAAGCGGGAGCGAGACACCAGCGGGTTGCCTTCGCCTTGCCGGAAGTCAAGAAAGGCCGCTACGGAGGACTGGCGGGCCAGCTGATCTGCCAGATTCATCGGGCCGCCGCTTTCGATTGCCTGCTGGTCAAGGCCGACGGCGCCCGGATGCGCTGGGTCAAGGCACCGGAGGACAGCGAACCTCTGATACCCCACGCTGCTGCGACGGTGTTGCCGCTCGTCTCGGCCCGAGCGATAGGCGAAACGCTGACGGAACAGATCGCGCATCGTCCCTCCAGGGTCGAAGCGATCGCTGGTGCACGGGTGGGCGATACTCTATCCGCCACCCACGTCGCCCGCCTGCTGGCCAGTCCTGAAGGCGCGCTGAAAAACACTGGCCGCGCCGTCGTCGTTCCGATCATCAACATGGTCGATGACGACCGGCTTCGTGGGGTTGCTGAGCAGGCTGCCGGGCAGGCTCTCGATCTGACCGACCGGTTCGAACGAGTCGTCTTGACTTCCTCCAAACGACGCAATTTCTTGGTTGACGTCATCTCGCGCTAGCCCCGCCATCTGACCCAGAAATCCGGAAGAACACCCATGATTCGAAGCATCCTATTCGCCGCCGTCATGGTGGTCGGTCTGGCCTCGAGTGCCAGCGCCCAGTGGACGTCCGCTCGTCCCGACGGGCATGCACCGATCGGTGTCATGCTGGACCATGCGCACGAAGCCGGCGAGTTCATGCTCTCCTACCGTTATATGTACATGCGGATGAAAGGCTTGCGCGATGGGACGACGGGCGTCGACCCAAGCGACGTGGTGGCGCCTGACGGCTACGGTTTCATGGTGACGCCGATCGAGATGCCGATGCAGATGCATATGTTCGGCTTGATGTTCGCGCCCACCGACAACCTGACACTCGTCGGCATGCTACCGGTCAATGTGATCAGCATGGACCATGTCACTCGCATGGGCACGGAGTTCACGACCGAATCCTCCGGAGTCGGTGACTTCAAATTGGCCGGCATGTACACGCTCACCCGCTTCGGCGACCAGCAGATCCACGGTGCGCTAGCGTTGAGTTTTCCGACCGGTTCCATCGACGCACGCGACGACACCCCGATGGGCGAAGACGTGCGACTGCCGTATCCGATGCAGCTCGGGTCCGGTACCTACGATCTCGCGCCCAGCCTGACCTATCTCGGCCAGCACGACGATTGGTCGTGGGGTGGTCAAGCTGTAGCGACGTTCCGCCTGGGTGAAAACGAAAACGACTACCGCCGGGGCCACCGCTACGGAGCGACGTTCTGGGGCGCCGAACGATTCAACCGTTGGATCAGCGGCTCGCTGCGTCTGGAGGGGCTCCTCTGGGACGACGTGAGCGGAGTCGACCCCAGTCTCAACCCCGAGGCTGTCCCCACCGCCGATCCCGAGCGCCAGGGCGGCGCCCGGGTCAGCGTCGGCGTGGGGGCCAACACCTACGTGCGCGGCGGAGCGCTGAAGGGTCTGCGTATCGCGGCTGAGTGGTTGCTTCCATTCGTGCAGGACTTGAACGGCCCGCAGCTCGAGACCGATTGGCAGATCATCCTCGGTGCCCAGTACTCGGGCGCTACCGGCCTGTTCGGGGACGAGTGATGTTCGCGAGTCTGCTGGCGGCCTTGATCGCGCTCGGGTCTGCTCAGCCCGATGACAGCTATCTTTACCGCACGCTGATGCTTCGCGCGGCGCCGGGGCAACTGCTCGAGGTGATCGAGTTGTTCAAGGCCAGGATGCCGGCCTACGAGGCTACGGGCGGTCATGCTCCGCTGATGATGAGACACAGCCAGGGCGATCAATGGGATCTCCTGCTGCTGTATCCCATGGGTAGCTTCACCGAGTACTACTCTGCCGAGCGAACCGCACAACGTGCGAGCCGGGCCGCGCAGTCCGGGATGTCGGACGCCGAGTTCGAGCGCACCGTTAACGAACTCGTCTCCTGGCGCGAGGACTTGTTCGTCTCAGGGCCGCCGCTCGAGGAGGTGCGGCGCGCCTTCGCCGAGAACGCCTACTATCACGTGGAGATGTTCATCGCGTTGCCCGGAAAGCGCGATGCGCTGCTGGAAGAACGGCGGATGGAGAACGCGTACCTCCGGGGCATCGACCGGCCACTGAACCTAATCTTCACGCGCGTGGCTGGCGCGGCGTGGGATCTCTACACGATCGGCTTCTACGCGGATGTCAAACACTGGGCCGCCGTCGCCGACGTTCCCGCCGAGCGGCGCGACGCTTCGGCGCGGGCCGCGGGATTCGAGGGTGCGGACCGCATTGGAACCTACATGCGGACGCTCATCCAGCTACATCACGACACGCTGGCAACGGCTGTGCACTAATCCCAAAGCCACCTGCCGAGTGCCGTCCGCCGACGTGATCGAGTCGCCACATTGGCGGAAAGGGCATTGATCGGTTATCTTTCGGCCTGCTGTACGAACCGCAAGCTGGATTCTTCTCTGCGCAGAATGTTACCCAGCTTAGGACTGGGTATCGGCGCGGACATTCCCGTCGCATCAGTCCTCAGGTTCAGTTATGGAAAGACAGTGCGTTGCCAGTGACGCGGACGTCGCTCGGCCTACGTGCGCATACCAAGACGAGTTGCTGTTGATGAAGACATCGTTTCAAACATTGGGCCTGGCGCCCGAACTCCTAATGGCGCTGGACCACGAGGGATACAGCGAGCCCACGCCGATCCAGTCCGAGGCAATACCGGCAGGCCTCGACGGCCGTGACGTCGTCGGTTCGGCGCAGACCGGCACCGGTAAAACGGCGGCTTTTCTTCTCCCGATCCTCCAACGTCTCAAGGAGGCCCCACGCGGCTCGATCAGGGCTTTAATCTTGGCTCCGACTCGCGAGCTGGCTGAACAAGTACTGAACAGTGCCCGCGCCTATGGCCGCTACGTCGACGTGAAGTCGGTGGCGGTGTACGGCGGCGTGCGCATGGAACCGCAAACCCGCGCGCTCAAGAACGGCGTCGACATCGTGATCGCCACGCCCGGACGCCTGCTGGATCACATGGGTCGCGGTTACGTGGACACCTCCAGGCTCGAGGTGCTGGTCCTCGACGAGGCCGACCGCATGCTAGACATGGGCTTCTCGCGCGACGTGCATCGGATTCTCGATTCCTTGCCCGCCGAGCGTCAGACGCTGTTCTTTTCGGCTACGATCTCCGGCGACGTCGACCGTCTAGCGCGTCGCGCTTTGAAGGACTATGCGGCCGTCGACATCGGCCGGCGCGCCGAAGCCGCCGAGGGGGTCGAGCACGTGCTGGTGGCGGTTGACAAGCCCCGCAAGCGCAGCCTGCTCGCTCGGTTGCTCGAGGTCCTTCCAGACGACCGGACGCTGGTGTTCACGCGCACGAAGCACGGCGCCGAGATCGTCGCCCACCACCTGCGCAACGCCGGCAATTGCGTCACGGCTCTCCACGGCGGCAAACCACAGGGCGTTCGCCAGCAGGCGCTCGATCAATTCAAGCGAGGCGATATCCGTGTTCTGGTCGCCACGGACGTCGCCGCGCGCGGTATCGATGTCGACGACATCGCCCTAGTCGTGAACTATGACGTCCCCCGAGACCCGGAGGCCTACGTCCATCGCGTCGGTCGGACCGCGCGGGCCGGCGCCAAAGGCGTCGCGATGACGCTCATGTCGCCGGACGAGTGGACTTTGATGAGCGAAGTAGAAAAGTTGATGGGGCGTACCTTCTCGCGCGAGATCGTGCCGGGATTCGAGCCGGCGATTGCGCCCAAGCAACCGGCCGCACTGACACCGATTCAGAAACCGCAGGGCCCGTCGCTGCGACCGAGGCGCGGCGCCGCCCGCCGAAGGTGACGCTGAGCTTCGCTCCTCGAGCCTCTGCTGTATGAGATCCTGCGTCGAACCCCACGTGCCACCGGGGGAATCAACTCGGGCTCAGCGTCAGGACTATCTTGCCGAAGTTCGCGTTCGCCTCCATCCGCTGGTGCCCGGCGACGACATCGTCGATCGGGAAGACGCTGTCGACGATCGGCTCTACACGACCACTCGCGATCAGCGGCACGATCTCGGCCTCGAAACGGCGAGCTGCGGCGATCTTTTCCTCCAGCGGCCGCATCCGCAGCGAGGTGCCGACGATCCGCAGGCGCTTCCTCAACACGAGGCCCAGATCGAGCTCAGCGGACCTCCCGCCCGACACCCCCACGACGATCAACCGACCCTTGACTGCCAAGCACTCGAGGTTCGCGGCAAGGAGCGGAGCGCCGACGAGATCGAGAACCGCGTCGACTCCCGACCCGTGTGTGGCGGCACGGACTTCGGCCGCCACATCTTGCTGCCAACTGTCGATCGCCACGTCCAGCCCGAGTTCCCGAGCGCGTTCCAGCTTCCAGCCGGTGCGTGACGTTCCGATGACCGAGCCACCTGTGACCTTGACCAGTTGCAGGGCGGCCGTGCCGACGCCGCTACCTACGGCGTGGATCAGAACGGTCTCGCCCGGACCGATCTGAAGCTGCGTGTAAAGCGCGTCGTGGGCCGTGATGAACACCTCCGGAACGGCCGCCGCGGCCTCGAACGAAAGCCGGTCCGGCACGCGGATCGCCTCGCGCTCCGAGACGACGACGTAATCGGCATATCCGCCTCCTCCCACGATGCCCATCACGCGGTCGCCTTCCCTCCATAACTCCACCGCCTCGCCGATCGCTTCGACTGTGCCTGCGTACTCGAGCCCGAGGATATCAGCCGGCCACCCCGGCGGAGGTGGATAGAGGCCACGCCGCTGCAGGAGATCCGCCCGGTTGACTCCGGCCGCGTGCACACGGACCCGGATTTCTCCCCGGGCCGGATCGCGAATCGGACGCTGTCGCAGTTCCAGCACATCCGGCCCTCCGGGTGACGTGACGACGACGGCGCGCATCTCTGGCATTTCTTACCCCTTGATCGAAGGAGAGCGAGGACGAGGAGCCAAATTGTGCGTATGGGCGTTGACTAGCAATAATCACAAGAAATACTTACTATCTCGCCGCAAAACAGCACGTAGAAATAGTGCCTAATAAGTGATACATACCAGCCGACGAAGGTGAGCGTGACTGAGAACGAGATGACCCCTCAAGACAGGAATCGAAGATCGGCCGGACTCGTAGCGCTAATCATCGAAAGTGACTCCCAAAGTCGCGAGCAGTACAGGCAGCTGATCGCCGAGAACGGTCATAGTGCTTGCGTGGCGGCCGACCTGACCGCCGCCGCGGACTACATCACCGACCAAGGTCCGGACATTATCTTCGCCGAGTCGGCCGTGCTAGAGCCGGATGGCGGCGCTGCGCTGCGTAACCTATGTAGCCAGGCGCCGGCGGTTCCGATAATCCTCATGGGTGACGGTCCACCGGACGCTCTCGTGGCGTCCCTGGCCACGCGTCATACTATCTACGGCTACCACGACAAGAACCACGGAGACGAGGGTCTTCGACTCTGGTTGAGGACGGCCAGCGCGAGCGCCCGCGGTGGTGTCGCCATCGAACGTCTGCGGCGGAGGTTACAGCTCCTGCTCGATGCCGTTCCGGACCTGCACAGGATTCAGTCGCTCGACGATGTGTTGGGGGCGATTCTCGAGCGAGCGCTGGAACTGACGGGTGGGGGGGAAGCTTTCGTCGCGGCGCGTATGAGCGATCCCGTGGGTAAGCCGCCGATCGAGGGATTCGGCGAGTTCGTACAAACCCTCGATGACTACGTCGTGGGGGCGTCTACAGGCGGAGACTTCCCGATGGGGAGGACGATCGACAGCCTCGACGCCGTTACCACACAGGTCCTGACCCGCGCGGTCGAGGAACGGCGCCAGGTGATCGAGGACGGTCACCGAGCGCTGCCGCTCGTTCTCGCCGAGCACGTGCTCGGCCTCGCGTACCTGAGACAGCCGGACGCGGAGGACGAAAGCGAGCTGTTTCAGCTTTTCGGCTGCCAGGCCGCGGCGGCGATCCGCAACGCGGTCCTCTTCGAGCTGGCTACTGTCGACGCCACGACGCGGGTCTTCCAGAAGGCGTTCACGCTCGACCGACTTGGCGAGACGCTCAAGCTGGCCTGGCGAAAGGCATTCCCGGTGTCGGTGCTGATGATCGATATCGACTCGTTCAAGGAACTCAACGATCAATACGGTCACGTCATGGGCGACCGCGCGCTGCGTCACCTGGGCAAGCTGCTCAAAGATCAGGTGCGCGACTCGGATATCGTCGGGCGTTTCGGAGGAGACGAGTTCTTGGTCATTCTGATCGACGCGAACCACGACGGCGCGGACATCGTGGCCGAGCGGCTGTACGAGGCACTGACCAGCGAGCGCGGCCGGGTCGGGCCGGGCCGCGTTCCGCCGCTCAAGACGAGCATGGGGATGGCGACCCTCGACCCCGGCAATGTGCCGCCGATGCAGCACGGGCTGCCCGATTTCGCTCAGGTGATCGACGCCCTCGTCCACGAAGCCGATAGCTCGATGTACGCAGCGCGGCGCGAGGCGCGAGGCATGTTCGCCGGCCGCACTCTGACCTGGGCCGATTTCGTCAAGCCGCGCTGAGGCTGAGGTAAGTTGAGGGTGCAACGCCTGTGAGGCCTTGCACCCTCGGCTGAAGGTTAGCAGTTGGCGGGAGTCGGCAATCTCTATTCGCTAACGCGCACGCACTTCCCACCACGACTCGATCAGCGTGCTGCGGCGCCAACCTTTGCAGTCGTAGACGATGG
>JASFMO010000128.1:0-8149 GCA_050117535.1 Gemmatimonadales bacterium
TCGTCGATCCATTCATCTCGGACCGATCGTTGTTGGAGGAGATCCTGGGCGCGGAAGCCGCGCGGCGCGCCGGAAGCAGCCCATTCATGGACAATCTATCTATGAACCTGGGCCTGAATGTTACGCAGGATACGTGGTTGCGCTCGGCAGAGATGAACGTCGAGATCGCCGGTGACCTGACCGTCGAGATGCGTCCGGGTGAGGAAGAGTGGCGGATCTTTGGAACGCTAGCAGCGGTTCGCGGCGACTACCGGATGTTCAACAAGCGCTTCGAGGTGGTTGATGGCACGATAGAGTTCGCTGGAACTCAGGGCGTCAATCCGGGCCTGCGAATCGAGTCCATATATACGGTGCAGACGCAAAAGGAGCCCATCGTGATCCGACTGGTGATCGGTGGCACGCTCGAGAACATGACGCTCTCGCTAGAAAGCGATCATCGACCTCCGATCTCGGAATCGGACCTCTTGTCGTACCTATTGTTCGGGCGCCCGGCCTTTGAGTTGACGCGCACGAGCGCGGAGCGCAGCCTGCTGGACGATGTGACGTCCGGCGTGCCACAAGCCTTCGTAGGCTATGCGCTGAGTTCACTCCTGGTCGGTGAGGCGGGAATCGCCTACGTAGACGTTAGCCGTGTGGACCGCTCGGACGCAGAAGGGGAGTACAGAACCGGTGTTGGTCCGGCGCTTGCCGCGACTCAGGTCGAGGTGGGCTGGTACCTGGCGCCCACCGTGTTCATCAGTGTGGCGCAGCACTTGGTCGGGGCGGTCCGACCGACGGTCCGTCTGGATTGGCGATTGGACGACAGGCTGACACTACGGGGCATAACCGAACCGCGGTTCGGGCGCGAAGGGGTGCTGTTCTACGGGGGGCCGGGTAGCAGCGACCTGGAGCAGTCTATCGGCCTCTTTTTGTTCTACGGCTGGTCCTACTAGACGGGGCGGCCATCGGATCTTGAAACGCGGGGCCATCGAGAGAGGCTGGATCGATGGTCCCGGTTGTGTGTAGGTTTAAGTCTGATCTCGACAATCAAGAGTTCGGCGCATGAGGTAAAGATGGGGAACTACGTTAGAATATTCGCGCTCATGGCGGCGATGACCGCCCTCATACTGCTCGTGGCCTACCAGTTGGGCGGTCCGAACGCAATGGTCCCGGCTTTTGTGTTCGTCGGGCTGTTCAACTTCGGAATGTACTGGTTCAGTGACAAGGCCGTGCTTCGCGCCTACCGCGCGCGGATCATCACCGAGGCCGACGGGCCCGAGATCTACGGCATGGTCGACCGACTGCGGCAGCGGGCAGGCTTACCGATGCCGAAGGTGGCCATCGCACCCAGTCAGCAGCCGAACGCTTTTGCCACGGGGCGAGACCCGAATCATGCCGTCGTCTGCTTCACGGAGGGTATACTAAAGGCGATGCCGAGAGAGGAATTGGAAGGGGTGACGGCCCACGAGCTGGCGCACATCAAGAACCGTGATATGCTGACGAACACGATCGCCGCAACCATGGCCGGGGCGGTGATGCTACTGGCTCGCTTTGCCTTCTTTTTCGGAGATCGGGATCGGAATCCGATCGCCGGCATCGCTATGCTGATTCTGGCGCCGCTGGCGGCGTTTCTGGTGCAGATGGCCATCAGCCGTCAGATGGAGTATCGGGCCGACCGCGTAGGCGCTGCGATCGCGGGCGGTCCCCGAGGTCTGGCTCGCGCCCTTGGACGCCTGGAGAACCATGCGCAGCGGATACCTATGGACGTCAGCCCGTCGGCTGCGCACGTGTGCATCGTTAACCCCTTGCGCCGCGGGACATTCTCGGGTCTCTTCCGCACGCACCCGCCGACGGAGGAGCGGATCGCGCGTCTCGAGGAACTGGAGCGCGCCGCCTAGCATCTCCAGGGCCAACCGAACGGGGCAAGGATCTTACGCTTGAACACGGGTCTGTACGTCATCCACAATCCCGCGGCCGGAGCGAGGCATCCGGAACGGCTTCGCCGTCGCGTCGAGGCCGTTCTCACGGCTCGGTCGGTCGAGTATGAGTACGCCTACACGGAATCGCCGGGCCACGGACGGGAGCTTGTGAAGGAGGCGCTTGCGGCCGGCTACGCGCGCGTACTGGTGGCCGGCGGCGATGGCACCGTTTTGGAGGCTGTGGAGTCGCTGGCCGGCAGTCGCGCGGCGCTTGCACTGTTGCCAGTGGGGACGGGCAACCAATTGGCGGCTAACATGGGTCTGCCAAAGGGCATCGAAAAATCGATTGACGTGGCCGTAGGTGGGACGGTCCGCAGGATCGATGTCGGGATGCTTGATGGCCGACCGTTCGCGTGCTTTGCCGGTGCAGGTTTCGACGCGGAGGTGGTACGTCCGGATTCGGACTTGAAGCGCAAAATCGGCTATTTGGCGTATGTTCACGCGGCGGCCGGCGCGGCGTTCGCGCCCAAACCATCGTCGATCGCGGTGACGGTCGATGGCGTGCGGAGCGTGTGCACGGGGATCGGTATCGAGGTGGCGAACATGCCGGCTTTGACGGCACCGCTGTTGGTGCGTCCGATCGATCTCGTGCCTGACGGCAAGCCGGACGACGGTCTTCTGGATGTCTGCGTACTGGCCGTGGAGAAGACCATAGACTTCGTTTCTGCGCTCACTTCGATCATGGTCGGTCGGACGGAGAAAGACCCGCGCCTGCAGTACTTTCGGGGGAAAGAGGTTGTTGTGGAGGCTGATCCGCCGCTACCGGTTCAGATAGACGGCGAACGCCTCGAGATGACGACGCCTTTCAAGGCTACCGTGCGCCCCGGCGCGCTTGGCATTCTGGTGCCGGCGCGGCAAAGCTAGGTGGAGCGGGATGCATGGCGAATTCCTGATCGTACGTGGGGCCCGCGAGCACAACCTCAAGAACATCGACGTCCAGATACCGCGCAACGAACTCACCGTCATCACGGGGCTGTCAGGGTCTGGGAAGTCGAGTCTCGCCTTTGACACGATCTATGCGGAGGGCCAGCGGCGTTACGTAGAGTCGCTGTCCGCGTACGCGCGTCAGTTCCTGGGGCTGATGGAGAAGCCGGACGTGGACTCGATCGAAGGGCTCTCGCCGGCGATTTCCATCGAACAGAAGACGGCGAGCCGGAACCCGCGGTCGACTGTCGGCACGATCACCGAAATCTACGACTATTTGAGGTTGCTCTGGGCTCGGTGCGGCTCTCCCCATTGTCCAAGCTGCGGCAAGCCGGTGCGCCCGCAATCGGCGGAGCAGGTGGCCGACACGGTGTCGCAATGGCCGCGCAAAACTCGAATCGAGGTGCTGGCGCCGCTGGTTCGGGGTCGCAAGGGGGAATTCCGCGAGTTGTTCGAGCGGGCCCGCAAGGACGGTTTCGTGCGGGTGCGGGTGGACGGAACGACCTACGATCTGGACAGCCCGCCGAAGCTCAATCGCCGGCTGAATCATGATATCGCTGTCATCGTGGACCGGCTTGTGCTGCGTCCGCAGGATCGAGCGCGCCTCGTCGACTCGGTAGAGATCGCACTTCGGACCGGGGCCGGGCTGGTGCAGGTGGATCGGTATAGAAACGGCGAGCCGGAAAGTTTCTTGTTCAGCGAGCGCTACGCGTGTCCCGACTGCGGGATCAGCCTACCGGAGCTCGAGCCGCGCCAGTTCTCCTTCAACTCGCCCTACGGAGCGTGCCCGACCTGTGGCGGTTTGGGGCAGCGCAAGGTTGCGAACCCGGACTTGATGCTCGCCGACGGCCGGCTGTCGCTGCTCGAAGGCGTGATCATACCGTGGGGCTCACCGATCGGTTTCCTCCGCAAGCGTGTGATCGAGCCTCTGGCGCAGAGACATGGCGTTCACCCGAATTCGGCCTGGGATGATCTGCCGGAGGCTATGCGCGACCAGATCCTCGGCGGCTGCGATGAGATCGGTTGGGAGGGTGCGGTAGACCGTCTCGAGCGGCGCTACTACGAGACGACGAGTGAGAAGCTCCACGCGCGTTTGGCCGAGTTCATGTCCAACGCGGTCTGCGACGCATGTCGCGGGAGCCGTCTGCGTCCGGAAGCGCTGGGGGTGACGTTCGAGGGGAAGTCAATCGGCGAGCTTGTGGAAATGACTGCCGATCGGGCTGGGAGTTTCTTCGACGGAGTGAGGCAAGCCGGAGGCGGCCGGGCATCGAAGCACGGTGAGGCTGTAGCGGAGCCGATTCTCAAGCAGATCCGCGAGCGTTTACAGTTCCTATCGGACGTCGGCGTCGGATATCTGACGCTCGGTCGCAGCGCGGACAGTCTGTCGGGGGGGGAGGCCCAGCGGATCCGACTGGCGACGCAGATCGGTTCGAAGCTGGTCGGAGTGTTGTACATACTGGACGAGCCGTCCGTCGGCTTGCACCAGCGGGACAATGACAAGTTGTTGGAAACACTCGAGTCACTCCGCGACCTCGGCAACACCGTTATCGTGGTTGAACATGATGAGGCGACGATCCGCCGAGCGGATCACGTGGTGGATCTTGGGCCGGGCGCCGGTCGCACGGGAGGAGACGTCGTCGTCGCGGGTTCGGTTGGCGAAGTTCTCGCCAGCGGCGATTCGTTGACGGGTGCGTATTTGCGTGGTGAGCGGAAGATCAAGGTGCCGAGGCGTCGACGGGAGGGACCGGGAGAGGATCTCATCGTCCGAGGAGCGCGACAATACAACCTGAAGGGCATCGATGTTCGGTTTCCCCTGGGCTGTTTTGTTTGCGTCACCGGTGTCTCCGGATCAGGCAAGTCGACGCTTGTTGAGGAGATCCTCTACCGTGAGCTTGCACGGCGACTGTACCGCTCGCGCTTGCTGCCCGGAGAGCACGAAGCGTTCGAAGGTGTAGAGCACATCGACAAGGTGATCGACGTGGATCAGTCGCCGATCGGGCGGACGCCGCGCTCGAATCCGGCGACCTACACCGGCGTCTTCACTCCTATCCGCGAGTTGTTCGCACAGCTGCCGGAGTCCCGCATACGCGGTTACTCGCCGGGGCGGTTCAGCTTCAACGTCAAGGGCGGACGCTGTGAGGCCTGCCGGGGGGATGGACTGGTCAAGATCGAGATGCACTTCTTGCCCGATGTCTACGTCCCGTGCGAGGTTTGCCGGGGTCGGCGATACAACCGCGAGACTCTCGAGGTGTTTTACAAGGGGAAGAGCATCGCCGACGTCTTGGCCATGACGGTTGAAGAGGCACTGGAGTTCTTTCAGCCTATACCGACGGTTCGGCGCAAGCTACAGACGTTGCACGATGTTGGCTTGGGCTACATCACGCTGGGCCAAAGTTCGACGACGCTGTCAGGCGGTGAGGCGCAGCGTGTCAAGCTGGCGACCGAGTTGTCAAAGGTTCAGACGGGACGGACACTCTACATTCTGGATGAGCCGACCACGGGCCTGCACTTCGAGGATATCCGTCTGCTGCTCGAAGTACTGCATCGGCTGGTCGATCGCGGGAATACTGTCATTGTGATCGAGCACCAGCTGGATGTGATCAAGACGGCGGACTGGGTCATCGATCTTGGCCCTGAGGGTGGTGATGGTGGAGGTGAGGTGGTGGCGGCGGGCACGCCTGAGGATGTCGCCGGGGTGAAGCACAGCCTCACGGGACGGTGTCTGCAGCCACTGCTGAACAAACGGAGCCGAAAGCGACGGGAGACGGGACATGTCGGACGCTGAGCACAAACGCGAGCCCAGATATCTGCTCCGCAACTTCGAGAAGTGGGCGCTTCCGCGCATGGCGGCGGCGTTACCGAAATGGGTGCTTCCCGACCACATGACACTCTTGGGTGTTGCCTCGGCGGCGGGCATCGGCATCTGCTACGCGTCTTCCGGGATCAGCACGAATTATCTGTGGGCCGCCAATGCGTTGTGGGTCGTCAACTGGATCGGTGACAGTTTGGACGGTACTCTGGCGCGGGTGCGGCATATCGAGCGGCCGCGGTATGGCTATTATCTTGACCATATCGTTGACATGTTTGCGGTCGCCTTCGTCTGCATTGGTCTCGGCTTTTCGCCTTACTTGCTGCTCTCGGTAGGGCTGGCCATGCTGATTGGCTACTACCTGATGTCGATCAACGTGTATCTCGAGACCTTCGTGATGAAGACATTTCAGTTCGGGTATGAGCACATTGGACCCACCGAGGTGCGTGTGATCCTCATACTCGCTGGTAGCGCTCTGGCGCTTGGGTTCGAACCGACCTTCGAGCTGAAAAACGTGCCCTTCGGGCCGCTTGATCTGATTGGCTTGATTGGTGTCGCCGTAATGTTGCTGATGCTCTTGCGGCGCATAGTGGCCAACCTTGCCCAGCTGGCGCGGCTCGAGCCCGCCAATGTCGTGAAGGCGCCGGCGAATGTGGAGAGCGACGGCATAGAGACGCGATGAGAGTCTCAGGCGTAGCCAATCACGGCAATCCGGCTGGCAATAGCATGACCGAGGCTGCTGATGGACTATCCTGAGCGCGATCTCAACTTGCATGGCAAGGCCTGGCTGGCCTGGGGCATTGGGCCGCAACGAGGCAAGCCGGTCTTGCAAGCCGTCGGGAAACCGCTGGGCGAAGCCCGACTGGCGCTGGTGACGACCGGTGGTCTCGTCCCGCCCGGCGCCGAGCCGTTCAGTACCGGCAAGCTTGGTGACCCAAGCTTCCGGGAGATTCCTGTCGGTATCCCCCCTGATGAACTGGAAATATTCCACCCCCACTACGATCACGCGCCCGCGCGGCGTGACATCAACATTGTCTTCCCTCTGCCCCTGGCGCGGGAGCTCGTCGCCGAAGGCGAGGTCGGTCAACTGACCGACACGCACTACTCGTTCATGGGTTACGTGCCTCGGACACGAAGGCTGGAGCAGATCTATGCGCCGCAGGTGGCGGCTCGCTTGAGGCAGGAGGCAGCCGATGCTGTGTTGCTCGCTCCGGCTTGACCGACCTGCAACCGGACCGTCGGTCTGGTGGCAAGAACAATCGAAGAAGAAGGGATCGCGACGGTTTGCGTTATGAACCTTCGCAAGGTAGCTGAGCGGATCCTGGCACCGCGCACCTTGCTTGTGCGAAGGCCGATGGGCGCGATCCTCGGAGCGCCAGGCGATCGGGATGCCCAACGCGCCGTCGTTTTGGCGGCCCTTCTACTGCTGGCGGATCCAGAACTCGAGGCGGGGGAAATCCGAGAATTCGAAGGCGGTTAGTCGGTTGAGGCCGTCGCGTCCGTCTCCAACCCGTCGACCCAGGCGGGGTTGCTGGCCTTCGCGGCCAGCGTAGAAGTTCCGCAGGCTGGCGGAAGAGACCGTTCCGCCGACCGCACATGATGCCTTGAATGCCATTCTGGAGAGGATTGAGGGATGGAGAGTGAACGGGAGCGTCTTACGGTCACCGAGCGGTTGCTGCTGGAAAGAAGCTCGAATACGGCGTTGACGCGCCGGCGGGTCCGGATGGTCGTGGCAAGCGCCTTGGTGCTGATCGTGGCTTTGGTCGTTGTGTCTCCCCTATTGCAGTCGTGGCGATTCTTACTCTTCTTCTCGGTCGCCTATGTTCTGGTCACGGCGTGGGAGCGGGTCGCGTACGCGCGGACGATCTTGGCCTACAAAAGTCTGATCCGGAAGCTGGCCGGGCGCATCGAGGAGCTGGAGCGCGATGGCAGTAAACTGTCCGAAAACACTTGACATGAGCCCCACGGGTCCGATAGGTTATGAGCCCATTTCGTCGAAATTACATACTACTGAAACGATCGCTGGGACTGCGAGGTCCAGGGTTGGGAACTGCCGGTCGACGACGGCGGGGGGTAGGCAAGAGTGAGAGACTTCCGGGCCGCCTGGCACTGGTGCTGAGATGGAGAAAAGTAGGGTAGCCAACCAGATGAGAGAGGAACTTGCGAGCGGCGGTCTGGTCCGGGTCGAGAGCCGGGCTGCGGTGGTCGAGGAGAAGCCGAGGGGGCGAAAAGCGTGGCTTTTCGGCGCCTACACTTTCCTCTTTCTGTGGGGACTTGCCTATCTAGTGTTGCTGTTCACGAATAGACTCCCCTTCTAGTCAATATCGAGATGGTCTCTCAGGAGGGATCCTAACGTGCTGTGGGTCATCGTGGCCGTCATCGCGGTGGTTCTGTTCGCCGCCTGGATGATCATGCGTCGGCGTAATACCGCAGAGCAAGCTGGGCCCGAGGTGCCGGT
>JASFMO010000129.1:0-8118 GCA_050117535.1 Gemmatimonadales bacterium
CAGGCGGCTCACGACGCGGACGTTGTCTTGAAGGTCAGAAAGCCCGAGCTCTCCGAGGTCGGGTTGATGAAGCAAGGCACGGTGGTTATCGCCTTCCTCGAGCCGTTGACCAGCCCGGATCTCATCAAGAAGCTAATGGAGCAGAAGGTCACGGGCGTGGCCATGGAGACAGTGCCGCGGATCAGCCGGGCGCAGAAGATGGATGCGCTTTCCTCCCAGGCGAATATCGCCGGCTACAAGGCGGCGCTGATCGCGGCGGGGTCGCTGCCAAAGTTCTTCCCGATGTCGATGACGGCGGCGGGCATGGTACCACCCGCCAAGGCGGTGATTCTTGGGGTCGGCGTCGCCGGGCTGCAGGCCATCGCTACGTGTCGGCGTCTGGGTGCCTCGGTGGAGGCCTACGACATTCGGCCGGCCACCAAGGAGGAGGTCAAGAGCCTGGGTGCCAAGTTCATCGATATCGAGCTTGAAGAGAAAGAGCTGGAAGACGCGGGCGGCTACGGCAAAGAAGTGTCGGAGGCGTCTGCGGAGAAGCAGAAGGAGATCCTTGCCGAGCATATCAAGGCGGCCGACGTCGTGATCACGACAGCCGCCGTGCCCGGCAAGAAGGCGCCGGTGCTTGTCGAAGAAGAGGCGGTAAGAGGCATGCGGCATGGCTCGGTGATCGTGGACCTCGCGGCGGAGACGGGTGGCAACTGCGTGTTGACCGAAGCCGGCAAGACGGTCGTAAGGCACGGCGTGATCATCCACGGCCCGGCGAACCTCGTGAGCGAGATGCCGGTCGACGCCAGCAGCCTCTATGCCCGGAACATCACGTCGCTGTTCGCCGAGTTTGTCAAAGACGGCGAATTGAATCTGGACTTCGAGGACGAAGTGATCTCCGGAAGTTGTGTGACACATAATGGAGAAGTCGTGAACGAGCGCGTAAAAGCGCTGCTGTGAGGTACTGACAATGCCGGAAGCACTATTGAACAATCTGTACATCTTCGTGCTCGCGATGTTTACGGGCTTCGAGGTGATTACGAAGGTTCCGCCGTTGCTGCACACACCGCTGATGTCGGGCTCGAACGCCATCTCGGGTATATCGGTCGTCGGTGCTCTGATCATCACGGCGGCGGCCACCGAAGCCGCGCTTCCCGGCGTCTGGGGCGGCAATACGCTCATCCTGGTCTTGGGCGTCGTCGCCGTGGCGATGGGGATGATCAACGTGGCGGGCGGTTTTTTGGTGACCGACCGGATGCTCGAGATGTTCAAGAAGAAGCCAGCGGCCGGTGGCGACAGCAAGTCCTAGCCATTCGGTCGGAAACCGGCGTTTCTGGTTGCACACTTAGCACTGTGGATTTGAAATCATGGATTTCTTCACGCTAGCGAACCTGAGCTACCTGGTATCGGCGGCGCTGTTCATCTTCGGATTGAAGCGTCTGCAATCACCGACAACAGCCAGGTCGGGGAACCTCATGGCAGCCGTCGGTATGGCCATCGCCATCATCGTGACGCTGCTCGAGACGAATTTCGCCAATTGGCAGATGATCTTGGTGGGCGCCATCGTCGGTGCGCTCATCGGTTCGATCTCGGCCCGCGCCGTGCAAATGACGGCGATGCCTCAGATGGTTGGCATCTTCAACGGCTTCGGTGGGGGGGCCTCGGCCCTGGTAGCCATCTCCGAGTTCCTGCGCTACGTAGGCGAGCCCGGTTCGGTCATGGCAGCGGATGCGGGCGTCAGCATCATCATGGGGACACTGATCGGCGGTGTGACCTTCTCCGGTAGCATGATCGCTTTTGCGAAACTGCAAAATCTGATGACCGGGGCACCGATCACGTGGCCGCTACAGAAGACGGTGAACACGACGCTGTTGATCGCTGTGCTCGCGCTGGGAGCCTACGTCGTCTACTTCGACATGAACCTGACCGTCTTCCTGGTCTTGTTGGGCCTGGCTCTCATCCTCGGCGTGACGTCGGTGGTGCCGATCGGCGGAGCCGACATGCCCGTCGTGATATCGCTGCTGAACTCGTACTCGGGATTGGCCGCGGCGGCCGCCGGGTTCGTGGTCAACAACAACGTACTCATCATCAGCGGCTCCCTGGTCGGCGCGTCCGGATTGATCCTGACGAACATCATGTGCGTCGGCATGAATCGCTCGCTGGCTAACGTTCTGTTCGGCGCCGTAGGCACCGCCGACGTGACGGCCGGTTCGGTTGGGGCCGGCGCCGCGGCGGGCACGGTCCGCGATGTCTCCGCCGAGGAGGCGGCGATGATGCTGGCCTACGCCAAGGCGGTGATTTTCGTTCCCGGCTACGGGATGGCGGTGGCGCAGGCCCAGCATGCGGTACGGGAGCTGGCTGACGTGCTGAAGGAGCGCGACGTTGACGTGAAGTACGCGATTCACCCGGTGGCGGGACGGATGCCGGGACACATGAATGTTCTGCTGGCCGAGGCTAACGTTCCGTACGACGAGCTGTTCGACATGGACGACATCAACGACGACTTCAAGAATACCACCGTCGCCGTTGTGATCGGTGCCAACGACGTGGTCAATCCGGCGGCGCGGCACGACACCACGAGTCCGCTGTACGGTATGCCTATTCTCAATGTCGACGAAGCGGAGCACATCATCGTCCTGAAGCGCAGCATGAGGGCTGGTTTCGCCGGCGTCGAGAACGAGCTCTTCTTCCATCCTAAGACGATGATGCTGTTCGGCGACGCCAAGGACTCGGTGACGAAGATGGTCACGGAGGCGAAGGCCGCCTAGCGGGACGGGAGAGGATGGGCTGAGAGAAGTAGTCGTGCGACATTTGGCGGAAGAGCGGCTCGGTTGGTGCCGGGCCGCTCTTTTGGTGCATCCAAGCGGCCGCTTGTGATCGATGCTCGCATCGCGTAAGATGTCGGCTCGAATTGGGAACTCCGCCAATAACCCAGAGGGAACTGACCCATGTGGCTTCGGCTTCTGGTTCCGCTGACGCTGTTGTGGCCGGTCTTGGCGTTGGCAGCCGAGGGGACCTCATTGAATCGCTATCGCGCCACCCCGGCGCGGGAGTTGCTCGCCCTGGCCTTTTGCATCGTAAGCTATTTCGTCGTGTGGGTCCTGGTGGATCGTGTGCTCGAGTCGGTGACAGGAATCGTCGCCGCGGGTGTCATCGTCGCGACCCTGGTGTCTCTCGGCGCCATCCCGCTCCTTCTACTCCTCGGATTCAAGATCTTCGGCGTCCGACCCGGTGAGACCGGCGAATCGCATTAGTGATCGTCGATCGGGGTCGACGCGCATCGAGTCGCCGAACCCTTCCATAGCGTCGTTTCGTTAGGGGCAAGCTGGCCCGCGAAGGGCCTTGACGGCTGGGTTAACGCTGTTAATTTAACGTCGTAAACTTAACACCGTTAACCACTGAGGGGCCCCAAATGACGCCAATAGTCGACAAGCTATCCCGTGGGTCGTCGACCGAGACGGCGATTCTCGAGGCGGCGCGTGACTTGCTCGCCCAGGGAGGGATCGACGCACTGTCGATGCGGGCCGTCGCGGCGCGGGTCGGCGTCAGCGCCACCGCGATCTACAACTACTTCGACAACAAGCAGGCGCTCGTTCAGAGCGTGATTTCCAGCGGTTTCGAGCGGTTTGATGGGTATCTGCGCGATGCGGTGGCCGATCGGCCTCCCGGCTCGGCCGAGCGACTGAAGGCGCTCGGTGAGGCGTACATTCTTTTCGCACTCGAGAACCGCGAGTACTTCCGGGTGCTGTTCGCGATGCACGCCGAGCTTCCGCGGGATATCGAGGAACTGCCGGAGGGCAGCGGATATGCTCTCTTCCGCCAGTCGGTGATCGATGCGATGGACGCTGGGACGATCAGACGGACGGACCCTGACCTAGTGGTGCTTTATTTGTGGACGCTCGTGCACGGGTTAGTAACACTGTTGTTAGGCTGCAAGCCGAACGCTCGCTGTCGTCACTCTGGGGAAGACCTCGACGCGCACGATCTCTTCACTCGGTTCGACGAACTCGTCTACCTCGGGATTCAGCCGCAGCAATCGCTCGAGGCCGAAACGCTACCCGGCAGCGGCTCGTACATCGAGATGAAAAGCCCGGACGTGACAGCAACCGGGCCTCGGGAATAGGAGATGAACATCGTGTTCAGCATGAGAGGATATTGGTGCCATGGGCTCGTCCTCGCCGCCGGCTTGGCGCTTCCGGGTGGCAAGCTCGTGGCGCAGGGCGACGCGACGGCCGCCTATTCTCTGCGCGAGGCGATCGGCTTGGCGCTTCAGAACAATCGTGAGCTTCGCGACGCGCAGTTGGGTTTGCTCGGAGCCGACGAGCAGGTTCGCGAGGCTTGGGGAAGTCTTTTCCCCACGATCGACGGATCGGTCGGCTACCAGCGCAATCTGGCCATACAGGAGGCATTCCTGCCCAAGATCATCTTCGACCCCAACGCCGCGCCGGACGAGCTGGCCAAGGTGCGGTTTGGCGCCGACAACAACTGGTCGGCGTGGCTATACGTTACGCAGCCGATCTTCGATGCCGGAGCGTTCATCGGTGTAGGCACGGCTGGGCGCTTTCAGGCGTTGCAACGTGAGTCGGTGAGGGGGCAAGCGCAGCGAGTCGCCTCGCAGGTCAGGCGGAGCTACTACCAGGCGCTGCTCGCCCGTGAGGAGGTTCGGCTGACGGGTGAGAGCATCAATCGGACCGAGCAGAGCCTGCGGGAGACACAGGCCATGTATCGGGCTGGGTTGGCGAGCAGCTATGACGTCCTGCGCTTGGAGGTTCGCCTGGCCAACTTGCGGCCGAACCTCAAGCGGGCAGCGAATGTGGCGGCGGCCGTTGAGCGTGATCTCTCGGTGCAGCTGGGCTTTGAGGAGGTCACGCCGGTCCGGGTCGCTGGGCAGCTCCGTGACATCGATCTGGCGGCGCTGGACGCGAATGAGGGGGCGAACCGAGAGCTCGTGCGTCTCGTCGGGATAAGGGATCCCTTGGGCACCTCGGTCGAGTCGCTATACCAGTTGGCTCGCAGGATGCGTTCCGACCTGCGACAGGCTCAGCTGAACGTCGAATTGGAGAACGCGCGTCTAAAGTACGAGCAGACGTCGCGCTATCCGCGCCTCAATGCGTTCTTCAACGCCGGCTTGATCTCGCAGGAGGACGGGAGTCTGGATCCGTTCGGCGAGAACAGGAATCAGCGGACCACGAGTGCGGTGCTCGGCGTATCGCTGGAGGTGCCGATTTTTCAGGGGTTCCAGCGATCGGCGCGAATCGAGCAGAGGAGAATATCTCGCGAGCAGGCGAACGTCCAAATGAAGTTGCTGGAACAGCAGGCGGCAAATCAGATCCACACCGCTCGGGAGGCGCTTGAGGAGGCCCGTGAGCGCGCGCAAGCGCAAGGCGGAGCGGTGGCGCAAGCGCGGCGCGGTTATGAGATCGTCTCCGCGCAGTATCTGGCCGGCGTGAGCTCCCAGCTCGAGGTGACCGAAGGGGAAGTGCTGTTGCGCGAGTCGGAGTTCAACTATGCGCAGGCGGTATTCGACTATCTGATAGCCCAGGCGGACCTGGATGATGCGGTCGGCGTTTCTCCGTTGGTCGACGTACCGACGACTGTCGGCGCAGACGTTAGCGTTTCCGAATGAGAACTGGGTCTGAATCCAAGTTGAGAGGGGCTTAGCCCATCATGACAAGAGAGATGAATGGCGGTAAGGTTGCCGGGTTGGCCTTGGTTTCGCTACTGAGCGTGACCACAGTTGGCTGTAGTCCATCATCCCAGGCAAGCGAGGCAGATGCGGGCGAGTCTTTCGCCACCATCGTGAACGTCGAGGTGATCAGCATCGAAAGCACCGACTTCACGGCGTACATCCGTCTGACTGGCGAAGTCGAGGCGCTTAACGACGTAACGGTCAGCGCGGAGGAGAGTGGCGTCGTCGAGCGATTTTTTCTCGAGAAAGGGGAGTTCGTGCGGCGGGGCACGCCGATCGCGAAGATCGACGACCGTGTCTTGCTGGCACAGGTTCAGGAAGCCGCCGCGGCAGCACAGCTCGCCAATGAAAGATACGAGCGTCAGCGCCAGCTGTGGGAAGACGAGCAGATCGGCAGTGAGATCGCATATCTGGAAGCGAAGTACCAAGCGGAGCTACAGGCGGCGCGACGCGACTTTCTGCAGACACGACTTGATCGCACCGTTGTGCGGGCCCCGATCTCTGGAATCTTCGACGCTCGCTATGTCGATGCGGGCGAGATGGTTGCCCCCGGCGCACAGGTGGCTCGCGTCGTAGAGGTTGACCAGGTCAAGGTCACGGGTGGTGTTCCGGAGCGGTTTGCCGACGTCGTCCAACCCGGTGACAGCGCCCGAATCAGCCTGGATGTACTGGAGGGCGAGTTGGTAGGTGTGATCAACTTTGTCGGCAGCACCGTAGACCCGCGGAATCGGACGTTTCCCATCGAGGTCATCGTCGACAACCCCGGACGCGTTATCAAGCCGAAGATGGTCGCCAACATGTTGCTGGCCAACCGTCGGCTTGAGAGCGCTATCGTAGTACCGCAGTCCGCGATTCAGCGTACCGAGGATGGCTACGAGGTTTTTGTGGTTGTGGAGAGGGATGGAGGTGTGTTTGCGGAGCCCCGGCCCGTGCAGCTTGGGCCGTCGTACGCCAATCAGACCGTAGTAAGAGAAGGGCTGTCACTCGGCGACCGTCTGATCGTTCGCGGCCACCAACTCGTCGAGAGCGGCGATCGCGTGCGAATCGTGGCCGAGCGTTAGGTCAAGCTGCAGGCGAACTGGATAGAGGACACAATGTCGAAGTTCAAGCGTCGTGAAACAAAGGGCAATAGGCGCCGCTCCTTAGATCGCGTCAACCACGAGGGTCACGGTGAGTACAAGGAATTTTGGCTCACTTCCTTTGCGGTGGACCACCCGACCAGCGTCTTGGTCCTCACGCTCTGCGTGATCATTGCGGGCTTCATTTCCTACTTCAAGGTGCCGAAGGAGGCGGCGCCGGAGATCACGATTCCGATCGTGGCGGTGAACACGGTATATCCGGGCGTGGCGCCCGAGGACATTGAGACGCTGATCACCCGAGAGTTGGAGGATGAGCTCAACAAGATCGGTGATGTGAAGGAGATCACTTCGACGTCGGTTGAAGGTTACTCCAACATCATCGTCGAGTTCGAAGCGGGCATGGATATGACCGAAGCGCTGCAGCTCGTCCGCGAAAAGGTCGATATCGCCAAGCCCGAGCTTCCGGAGGCGTCGGAAGAGCCGATGATCATCGAGTTCAACTTCGCCGAGTTCCCAATCATGCAGGTGAACGTCTCCGGCGATTACAACCTCGTACGCCTGAAGGAGGTCGCGGAAGACGTTCAGGATAGGATCGAGCAAATCCCCGATGTCCTCGAGGTCAGTCTCTCGGGAGGTCTGGAGCGCGAAGTGCAGGTAGATGTCGACCTCGCCAAGCTCAAGTTCTACGGACTTGCTTTTGACGATGTGATTGACGCGATCCGCGAGGAGAACGTGACGACACCAGGCGGGTCGATCGACGTGGGTGACCTGAAGTATCTCGTTCGCGTCCCCGGCGAGTTCGAGGACACGCGTCTGATTGAAGACATCGTCATCACCGCTCCGGGTGACAGACCGGTCTATGTCAGCGACGTCGCGACTGTTGACTTCGGGTTCAAGGAGCGCGACAGCTACGCGCGGCTGGATGGACGGCCCGTCGTCACGCTCGGCGTTTCAAAACGCGTTGGCAAGAATATCATTCAGACGTCCGATGCGGTGAAAGCCGTCATCGCGGACATGCAGTCGGAGTTCCCGCCGTCCACCGTCATCAAGATCACTGCCGATGTGTCCGAGGATGTCCACCACATGGTGAGTAGCCTCGAGAACAACATCATCTCCGGCCTGATCTTGGTGGTGGCCGTTCTGTTGTTTGCTCTGGGCGTTCGCAATGCGTCTTTCGTGGGCGTCGCCATCCCGTTGTCAATGCTGCTCTCGTTCAGCGTCATACAGATGGCGGGCATAACGATGAACTTCATCGTGCTGTTCAGCCTCATTCTGGCGTTGGGGATGTTGGTGGACAACGCGATAGTAATTGTCGAGAACGTCTACCGGTTTCGAGAGCAGGGTCACGACAAGAAGGAGGCCGCGAAA
>JASFMO010000130.1:0-8105 GCA_050117535.1 Gemmatimonadales bacterium
CGCCGCGCGCCGGGGCGCTGATGCCGTGACGATGGAGGACATCGATCGTGCGACCGACCGAATCGTCGCTGGCCTCGAGAAGAAGAACCGGTTGATCAACGATGATGAGAAGCGGATCGTCGCTTACCACGAGGCGGGACACGCGCTGGTGGCGCAGTGCGTCGATCACGCGGACCCGGTGCATAAGATCTCGATCATCCCGCGCGGCATCGGGGCGCTGGGCTATACGCAGCAGTTGCCGACCGAGGACCGCTACCTGTTGACGCGGGCGGAGTTGGAAGATCGGATCGCCGTATTGTTGGGAGGGCGCGTCGCCGAGGAAATCGTGTTCGGCGAGATGTCGACCGGAGCACAGAACGACTTGAGCCGCGTCACGGAAATTGCGCGAAGCATGGTGAGCGAGTACGGAATGAGCGAGGCTTTGGGCCCCATCACCTACGAGAGTCGAGCTCGCGACATGCTGGGGTATCGCGGTAGCTTGGAAGCGGAGCCGGTGCAGCACAGCGAAGAGACGCGCAAAGAGATCGATCGCGAAGTGCGGCGCATAGTCGATGGTGCGCACGACCATGTCCATGACCTTCTGATGCGAGAGCGGACCGCACTCGACGCCGTCGCCCAGCGTCTGCTGGAGAAAGAGGTCATCGAAGGCGACGAACTGCGCAAGATCCTCGAGCAATACGCGCCGCCCAAAGGGCGCGTCAGGGACTGCGCGAAGAACGTTCAGGAATGAAGGTCACAGAGATCTTCTATTCGATTCAGGGCGAGTCCTCATGGGCCGGACTGCCGTGCGTCTTCGTGCGTACGACGGGATGCCACCTGCGTTGTGTATGGTGCGACACTGACTACGCCTTCTATGGTGGCCGGGATCTGTCGGTCGCGCAGGTCGTTGAGCAGGTGGAGCAGGTCGGGGGTGGCTGCAGGCTCGTTCAGCTGACTGGTGGCGAGCCGTTGTTGCACAAGGACATCGGATTGCTGGCTCAGGATCTGCTCGATCGTGGATATACCGTACTCTGTGAAACCAGCGGCAGCATCGAGATCGACAGGCTGCCGGCTGCGGTCATCAAGATCATGGACATCAAGTGTCCCGGCTCGGGAGAAGACCGGCATAACCTGTGGAGCAACGTGGAGAAGCTGGGGCCACAGGATGAGTTGAAGTTCGTGATACGGGACCGGCGGGACTATGATTGGGCTGTGGCGGCCATTGCCAAGTGGGATCTGGGGGGCCGCAGAGTCCTCTTCGCGCCCGTGACGGGCGAACTGGAGCCGCGCACGTTGGCTGAATGGATGCTGGCGGACAACCTGCCGGCGCGCCTACAGCTCCAGTTACACAAAGTCATCTGGAACGCACATGAAACCGGGGTTTGAGCATGAAGGTCGAGCTCTCTCGCAAGTTCATCTTCTCAGCCGCTCACTATCTGCCCAATGTCCCCGCTCAGCACAAGTGCCATCGCTTGCACGGACACTCCTACGAGATCGAGGTCGCCGTCCGTGGTGACGTCAGTCCCGATACAGGCTGGCTGATGGACTATGGCGCTATCGACGAACAGGTCAAACCGATCATCGCAGAGCTTGACCACCGGACCCTCAACGACATCCCCGGACTCGAGAACGCCACCAGCGAGGTGCTTTGCGGTTGGCTGTGGCAGCGGCTGGATCAGCGACTACCCGGTCTCTGTCGCATCTCGGTGGCGGAGACCTGTGCTGCCGCCTGCCACTACCGCGGCGAGTAGGTATTCCTGCGTTGATTCAGCTTCGGAGGGTGAATGAGAATCCGGTTGAGCGCGGCGAGGGGCTGGACTTTGGAACCGTTCGCTTGATAGCTTCGTAGTACTAGCTATGAACTTCGATGACCCCGTTCTCATCGCCAAGATAGCCGGCGCCGTTGTCGTCTTTGCCCTGGGCATCTGGATCGGCCTCGGGATGCCGGGCGCCAAGCGCCCCAGACAGGCGCGAGACTGGCGCCCCGCCGATCGGCTACGTGCGACGTGGATCAACCGTGTCTTCTTCCGGATGGACCGAGCGCCACGTCGGTTCGACGCTGACCGGCTGATCGTGCCCAGCAAAGGTTCGGACGGAGACGGGCAGCAGGGATCTGGCGGGGACGCGCCGGAGCCTTCCGACGTCGTTCGACTGAGGCGATCCAGCTAGAACCGGTAACCAAGGGCAAGAAGGTGCAGGCGGGCGAGCGGGCCCGTCTACTCGGCCTCCCTCACGCGTAAGGCTCTCAGCCTGCCCAGGGTGGCGGCCAGTTCGAAGACGCGAAATCCGGCGTAGTCCCCGGGCTGTCGCGAATCGATGACCTCGAGCCCGCCGGTGCGGATCTCTTCGATCAAACCAGACAGCGCCTCGCGAACCGTACGCCTACCGTCGATCCAACGTCCGGCGCCATAGATGAGTGCCTGGGCAACGGCGCGGACCTGCGCCTCCTCGACGATCTGCTCCAGGGCACTCAGCTCGAGCTCTTCGGTACCAAAGAGGACGCGCGTCGGCGTCTGCACCTTGATGGACACGGATTTGCGACCTTTTTGCGCGTTGATGCTGGTAGGGTCGGGTACACGCTCCCGTAGGGGGGCCCAGCGGCCACCTTCGTGCGAGCGTTGGGTGGCAAGACGGTCCGCGATGTCCTTGGCTTCTCGCGTCAGATCGGCGGGCAAGTAGCAACGCATTCCGAGGACGGTGTCGGCGACGTCGAAGTAGTCGCCGGCGCCGCCGACGACCAGCACCGTGGAAACGCCCAGTTCCTCGTACATCTGTCGGGCCCGGTCGATGAACGGAGTGATCGGCTCGTCCTGATCCGCGATGAGGCTCTGCATGCGTGCATCCCGGATCATGAAGTTGGTGGCGCTGGTGTCCTCGTCGATCAGTAGGCACGTGGCGCCGACCTCAAGCGCCTCGATGATCGCGGCAGCTTGGCTCGTCGACCCGCTGGCATTGGCCGTTGAGAAATGGGCGGTATCCTCACCTCGGGGCAGGTCGGTGATGAAGTTCGAGATGTCGACGCCAGCGACGGAACGGCCATCCTCGGCCCGGATCTTGACGGCGCCGGCGTCGGTCACCGCCAGCTCGCGCCCGTCTCCCTCGACGTGGTCGTAGATACCGTTCTCGATCGCGCGCAGCAACGTCGATTTGCCGTGGTATCCCCCGCCCACGATGAGCGTGAGTCCGTGGGGTATTCCTAGCCCCCGGATCGGACCCCGATTGGGCGCTTCGAGTGTGACCTCCAGTCCGCTCGGTGCCGCGAGCGGCACCGCCTCGGAAGCCGCGAGAGGGCGATCGTCGACGCCACTAAGCCTGGGAAGGATGGCTCCGTCGGGGAGGAAGGCGACCAGGCCACGCTCTTCCAGTTGTGCACGTAGCGCGGCGGAATCCTCGGTGAGCCGGGCATGACGCCTCAAGTCACCGAGGTCGCGCGTTGCGGGGGCGAGGACGTCCCGCAGCGTTCCCGGTATGGCCTGCAACAACATGTCGGCCGCCTGACGCCCCAGCACGCGTCGCCCGCTGGCCGGCAAACCAGCGGTGAAGCGGACGACAACGGTCCCTTGCTCGTCAACCTGAAGACTGGTGCGCTCGAGGATCGCTTGACCGGGCTTCAGCATCCGGATGATGCCGCTCTTGCCACTCCCGCGTGGACGGCTGATCGGTCGCAGCGCGCGACAGAGCCGTCGGTTCAGCCAATCGGCGGTTGCGATTCGGCGCGGCTTTGGGTGCAGCAACTCCTCCGGTAGGCGTGCCACGTCCCTGGCGAAGACGGCCCGCAGTCGGCTCGGCGACGCGAAGGGGTCGCCTTGCACATAATCGATGTGGAGGGTGAAGTCACCGAACGCGTAGCTGCCGACGATCCGCTTGTACGCCCCGTACCCCTTCCCATCGATGGCGTACAGTTCAGACTCGAGTTCTGGGATTGGCCTCATGTCTCACTTGCTCGCCTCGGCATGCGCCCGACATATTGCCCGCTGTCTATGTGATGAGCAGCCGGTACCTTCGTCTGATATTGACCGCTGACGTGCGGTGCTGGCATGTTCCGGCTGCCGCCGGCAAGAGCGCGCGGTCGAGTGGGATACTGGCGGTTGGAAGGGCGGTTCGCAATTGATCGGGCCGCCTGGCAAGCAGCGGCCAATAGTGCGACGAAAACTCGGCAAGACTCGACAGACGAGACATCCCCTCTCGGTGTTGGATGAAGCGACGCGGCTGCGGCGCGTACGCCGCATTCTCGTCTGGATACTCTGGGCCAACGCTCTACTGGTCGTCGTCAAAGTCGCCGTCGGATTCAGGATCGGCTCGCTGTCCGTACTGGGCGATGCGGCCCATTCCGCGACGGATGCCCTGAACAACGTGATCGCCCTGACGGCCGTCTATTTCGCCGCCGCTCCACCGGACGAAGACCATCCTTACGGACACGGCAAATTCGAGACCCTGGGTGCGTTCGCCATCGCGGCGTTCTTATCGATCACGTGTTTCGAATTGCTGAAGACCGCAGTGACACGCCTTCTGGCTGGGGGGCGGCCCCCAAGTCCCGGTCTCCTATCGGTCGCGGTTCTTGCGGGCACCATGGTTGTGAACGTCGGAGTCGCCTACTACGAGCGACGGCGCGGTAAAGAGTTGCAGAGCGAGCTGCTGTTGGCTGACGCTCGTCACACCCAGGCCGATGTCTGGGTCACGCTCTCGGTGCTTGTAGGGCTCGGCTTGGTGCAGCTGGGCTGGCGGCAGGCGGACGCTGTACTGGCGGTTCTGGTCGCCATCGTCGTGGCCTACGGCGGCGTGGGAATCCTGCGACGAACCGTCCCCGTCCTCGTCGACCGCCGGGCCGTCGATCCGCAACGCATCTTCGACGTGGCGTCATCGGTCAAAGGTGTGGTCGGCGTCTCGGAGGTTCGGTCGCGTGGCCGCCCGGGAGATGGGTTCGCCGAACTGACGGTCCGCGTTCATCCCGCGACGCATGTCCGAGAGGCTCACGTCATTGCGGACGAAGTGGAACGCCGGGTGTCAAGCGAGTTGAAGCTGAGGAACGTCGTAGCTCACGTCGAACCCAGCGAGCTGCACTGAGGTTCGCTCACCGGCTCCGGATCACGACGGCTGGGCTGTGAGCCATCCGCAAGAACCTCCCAGACACAATCGGCATCCCCGCGCCCCTGACACTGCGTATGTTCAACCCGCACCGAGTCGGCGCCGGCCATCTCGAGCAGTTGAGCGGCGAAGGCGCCGTACAGCTGGCAGGCCGATCCCGCGCCGGGCACACGGGCGGTAAGCGCGCCCCGCGCACGGACTCGGAGCGGTGCGCGATCGACGGCCAGCTCCCTGGCGGGGAGAAGGGCGCCGTTGGCGGTGCGGAGTGTGCGGACCAGGGCCCGCTCCCGCAGGCGTTGCGGCAAACGCCGGCTGGTACGTCGGAAGAAGCCAGGTAGGCCGGCGAAATAGTAACGGGCGAGCCGGCGACCGGCGGCGGCGAAGATCTGCGGCGCGTCGCGCCGGCGTGAGATCAACTCCAGCAACGCCTCAACCTCGGTTTCATCGACGCGCTGGCGTTTACGAGCCAGCCGGTGGAGTCTGCGAACCTGCCCGTCGATCACGCGGCTGAGGCCCAAGCGGTGCGGGAATGCCGAGGCGGGGTTCTCGTCCGGTAGCCAATCTTCAGGTGTGTCCTGTCGCCTCACCGCCTCGAGCAGAGCCAAAGGCAGTTTGGCGTCCACGTCTGCTTTTCGTCCCGTCATCCCGTCCTACCCCGCAACACTCTCACCGCGTGGTGGCCGTGACCACGGCGGTGATGATGATGATTCCCATCCAGTTCAGCCAGAAACCCGCGCGCCGCATCTCCGCCGGCCGAATGTATCCGCTGCCGAAGACGATCGCGTTCGGCGGGGTCGCGACCGGCAGCATGAAAGCCATTGACGCGGCCATCGCAGCCGTCGTCATCAGCGCCAACGGCGCGACGCCGACCGATTCGCCCAAAGCTGCCATCACCGGCAGGCCCAGCGTGGCCGTAGCCGTGTTCGACGTGATCTCGGTAACGAACACAAACAGCGTCGCCACCGAGGCGATGATCAGCACATCCGGAAGACCTGCGAGAATCGCGAGTTCTCCACCCAACCACTTCGTCAACCCCGTAGACTGGAAAGCGCCGGCGAGGGAGAGCCCTCCGCCGAAGAGTACGAGGATATCCCACGGTATAGAACGGGCATGGCTCCAGTCAAGTACCGGGGTCCGACGGCCCTCTCGGTCTCGAGTCGGCCAGACGAACAGGACGAGCGCCGCGGCGATGGCGATCGTGGCGTCGCCGACGTGGGGAAGCAACGACTGGACGCCGGGTATCGTCAGATCACCGATCTGTTTCGGCTCCCGGAATATCCACGCGATCGCCGCCGTGGCGAACGCGAACGCGGTGACGCGCTCGGCGGGGTGCCAGCTTCCGAGGCGGCCGCGCTCTTGCTCTATGATACGCGCCGCCCCGGCCACGGGACGGTCCGGCAAACGGAACATCACCAGGCAGAGGAGGGCCCAGCAGGCCACAAGCGTCAGCGCGGAGACGGGAAGAGCGATCGCCATCCAGCGGGCGAACGACACGTCGACATGCAGCAACTCATCCGCCATGGCCGCCAGCACGGCATTGGGCGGCGTTCCGATCAGTGTCGCGACGCCGCCGATCGAACCCGCATACGCGATACCCAGCATGAGTGCTGCGCCCAGGGCTCCGGCCTCACTCCGTGAGCCGGGATCGAGATCCAGCGTATCGCCCGGCTGCGCCAGCAAACTCAAGACGGCGGCGCCGATCGGCATCATCATGAGGGTGGCCGCGGTGTTGGACATCCACATACTCAGCAGGGCGCACGCCAGCATGAATCCGGCGACCAGGCGACGTGGCGAGGTCCCGGTGCGAGAGACGACGGCCAGCGCGACCCGCCGGTGCAGCGACCAGCGCTGCATCGTCGCGGCTAGAAAGAAGCCGCCCATGAATAGGAAGATCACGGGGTTGGCGTAGGGGGCGGCGGCGGCGGACGGTGTGGCCACGCCGAGGGCCGGCAGCAAGACCAGCGGCAACAGCGCCGTCACGGCCAGCGGTACGGCCACGGCCAGCCACCAGACCGCCATCCAGGTAGCCAAGGCCAGCGTCGCCTTACCGTCCGGCGTGATACCGTCAGGCCTGGGCAGCAGCAGGACGATCGTGAACAGGATCGGGCCGGCGAGGATCCAAAGCCGCCGCCCGAAGAAGGGATCGGTGTTATTGCGCGAGTCACGCATCGATCCGAGAATAGTCGCCACGCCCGCGGTCGCAAGCCCGTGCCTGCGGGCGGGAATCCTGACCACCAGGGTGGGGGACTTGTTCGATTGGCTGCTGGCCCTCGCGCTCGCGGGGGGTGTGTCGGCGACGGCTTGGCGTCTGGGCGCGTTGCGCTTCAGCGGGGTTGTGGCCGGCACGCTGGTCGGTGCGGTCGTCCTCGGCTTTGCCGGCCTCGGTGCGGCGGCCGTGCTGGTGCTGTTCTTCGTTACCGCGTCAGCGTTGTCGCGGCTACCACCGGCGGGCGAGCGGAGCGCGCGCAACGCGCGACAGGTCTTGGCCAATGGCTCGGTGGCGGCGGTGGCCGCGGCCCTGTCAGGCATCGGCGGTAGCCTGGCCTTGACGGCATTTCTGGGCGCCGTGGCCGCTGCTACAGCGGACACGTGGGCCACCGAAATCGGGGTCCGCTGGGGGAGACGACCGCGATCGCTCCTCACGCTGCAGCCGCAGCCGCCCGGCACGTCCGGTGCCGTCTCGCTTGCCGGCACAGGGGCCGCGCTGATCGGAGCGCTGGCCGTAGGGCTCGCCGGGCATGGGTGGGTGGCCGGAATCGACGGGCACGCGGGCTTGGCGGTCGCGCTCGCCGGCTTTGGCGGATCGCTGGTGGACTCGCTGCTAGGAGCCGGACCGCAGGCCGAGTATCGTTGCGGCCGGTGCGGGGCATCGCCCCAGGTGGCGTCACACGAGGGCTGCCCGGTCGCGGCGGAGCGGATCGCCGGTGTTCCCGGTTTGGACAACGATGCCGTGAACTGGATCGCGACAGGCGTGGGGGCGAGTCTGGCTCTGCTCTTGAGCCGGCTTCTGTAGGGTGAGAAGTGAACCGTTGTGAGATTGC
>JASFMO010000131.1:0-8063 GCA_050117535.1 Gemmatimonadales bacterium
CGGCAGCCAGTTGGGCATCACCTCTTCCCACGGCAACTGGCGGACCCCAGCCCGTGCCCGGCCGTCACGCCTGAGCACCGTGTAGTCTTGCAGGACTGAGGAGTCGACGGTCTCCACCTCATAGCCTACCAAGGACCGATAGAACGAGATCGCCGCCTCGAGATCTCTCGTCCACAACTCGGTCCAAAGCCATCCGCCTTCCGGCGGTTCGACCTCACTCGGATCCCCCCCGGCAGCCCTCACGAACGCCAGGACCGCCCCCTGCGGGTCCCCAACGACCGCTATTCGCCCGCGAAGTCCCAGGTCTTCGGGTTCCAGATAGACGGCACCGCCCGCGCTCCGCGATGCTTCCACCGCACGATCCACGTCCTGCACGGAGAGAGACGGCACCCAGCGGGCGCGGCTGACGCCGCCCGGAAGCGTATCGACGAAGGCGATGCCACCGATTGGAGTTCCGTTATGCCTGATCAGCGTGAAGTCACCGGAATCGCCGTAGCCGCCTTCGAAAGCCCAGCCGAAGAGCTCTCCATAAAACTTCTTGACCTCGGCCACGTCGTGGGTCAGCAGGTCGTACCAGACGAACTTTCCCACATAGTGAAGTTCCGTCGGCTCCGGTGACAACGGTGGAATCTGCCGCCCACCGCCCGAGCAGCCGCCCAGTACCGCGGACAAGCCAAGGACGAGGCCGAGCCTACTCACTCGCTTTCTACTTTCGAGACACATCAATTTCTTTTCGCTCACTTCCCCGTTAGAGACTCGACCCCCGGCATGCCATACCTGATCGCCGGCGCCTCACGATAGGCTCAACTGCATATCGAGCGGCAAAGTTCCCTGGCTTGGGCCTGCCACTTGTCACTTGAAGGCCGTCGAGCCCTAGTTATAGCCCGGCCGCGCCTCCGGCTCAATAGGCAGCATCCGCGGGTTAGAACGGCGCCAATGAGCGCGACACTTGAGCGTCTGGTGTGACCGCACCTGCTTCGCCCGACCGCTACCCGTCAGGGCTCCGAGGCAGTCTCCGAAATAGTCAACAGATCGCCAATCGTTACCGCACGGTAGCGAAAGATGTTCCGGAGGTCGCGCGCGACGAACAGGCTGTTGACCAGCCGCCCCCCGGGGACGCCGTACCTGACTCGGTCGATCATCAGTGTACCCTCGCCATCGGGGAAGAAGCTGTGCTCGTGCACCCACCAGCGATAAGGACCTCTCCGCTGGCTGTCCTCGAATCGGTTTGGCGGTTCCCAGGCCGTTATCTCGCTTTGCCAGTGGAACGGGATTCCGTGCAGACGCAAGCGGTAATCCAGCACCAGGCCACGCCGCATGATGATGGGATCAGGGGTCAGGATCACGAACCGGAGAGCGGGTGGCGTCAGCGCTTCCAGGTTCTTGGCGTTCGCGAAAATATCGAAGACCCGGTCGATGGACGCGGGAATCCGCAGACGCATCTCGAGCGCGTACCCCAAGCCATCCCTCTCGATTGTGATGTCCATACGTGCCTGATGCTGAGTCGACAGACCCCGAGTCAAACGCCCGACGCTCCCCCCTTCAAGACCCCTACCTCGGCGTTCAATTCCCGGATTCGCTGCGACATTTTCCTCACAATGCGGAAAGCCAGGGACGGATCTTCGGAAATCCGGCGAAGGAAGGTCCCTTTATCGACAGTCAGCAGTCGTACATCCCCCCGCGCCCGAACAGTTGCCGATCGCGGTGCGCGGTCGAATATCACCATCTCGCCGAAGAACTCCCCCTCACCTAGGGTCGCGAGCAGCTGGGGCCCCGACTCGGTCTCATGCACTACCTCCACAAGACCCTGTTGCACAACGTACATGCAATCGCCGGACTCGCCTTGGCGTACTATGACCTCTCCGTCAGCGTAGACCTTGCCCAAGCCACCATTCATGATCCGCCCCCTTGCTGACTCTTGGCATCGCCGGGAATGATGCTCGTCGCCGTGTTGAAGATGAAGCGGCTCACGAATGCCGGGTGAAGCGTGCGCGTGAAGATGTCCTTGTAGGGAGCGCTCCCGGTGAATACATCCCATAGCACTGAGCTCATGCGCGGGCTCCCGTAGATGCCTTTCTGTTCCTTGGACACCATTCTCAACACTCCACGCCGCGTGCAACCCACCTTTCTTACCAGGCCAGTGAACCCGAGGATCAGCTTGCCGATCTTGTTGTCGTTCTCTAGGGTCCGGCACAGTGGCCAGTAGTGACGTCGAAAGTCCTGACTGGAGATCCCTCTCAGGGCGGCGGTCACCGCCGCAGCTTTGGCCGTACGATACGCGGCCCCGATCCCATCCTTGTACAGTCGGGTGACTCCACAATCGCCAATGAACACCACCCGGTCGGCAAACGGCTGGACGGCCGCTTGTGTACTGATGCGTGGCGAGCAGTGGCAGAAGTCCTCGGGATGCCTCCAGTCTGCCGGAAAGCAGCCTCTAACCTCCGGCGACTGTAAGAACGTTCGCACCAGCTCGGTGTCGATCTCCTGACCCAGCAGACACAGCGTGACATAATCACCCTTGGGAATGAGAGCGCTGAACCGTACGCGCGGAATGTCGAGCAGGAAGACGTGCATCGAGCTGCCGAGGCACCGATCCACCAAGTCCTCTCCCAGGAAGAACTCGCTTATGTAAGTGCGCGTGGTCTCGGGCGGCTTGTACGACACACCCAACGCCTCTAACGCCTTGAAGATCCCCGTGTTAACGCCGGCCGCCAGTACAAGCAGTTCATAGGTCTCTGACGCCCCATCGCGAGTTCTCACCTCGGGACGATCATTCTGCCAGCCAAAGCCGTCCACTCGCTTGCGGATGATGTTGGCACCCTTGCCCACGGTGAGCTCTTGCAGATAGCCGTCGAAACTCCGCCAGCGAGTCTCTTGGATGCCCCTTGGCCCCGCACCCCGATGTACCGCTGCAATCCGCTTCTCCTGCAACGGCGTGTCGATGTGGACATCCCGCTGGCCCTTGGTGTGCAGGACGTACGAATCGAGTCCCCTCTGCACGACGGAATCCGGCAGGTTGATCCCCTCGGTGGCCATGATCTGCACCAGCGATTCGGAAACGATACCTCCGCAGGTATTGCAACTGGCCGGGCCCGGTCGCGAATAGTCCCGCGGCTCGTAAACATCAAGCTGCAGATCGAGGTCGACCATCTGAGCCATCTCCAGTAGGAAATAGCTGAAGAAGGATCCGGCCGGTCCTCCACCCACCACCCCGACCCGGGAACCGCTCTGCAACTTAATGTCGCCGTTTCGGGACGAAGGCCCGACCGCTAGCCCGTGCCCGAGCCTCCGTTCTACGAAACCCATCATCCAGAACACCTCTCTAACGCCGTGTCGGCGTCCGTTCGAGCGGCTGCAAGCCCGGCGGCTCGCTTGTCGCGGCCATCAACATGCGCCCCGGGGCTGAAACAATCAACAGATGTTTGCCGGAAGGAGCTCGCCGGCGGATGACCACTTCTAGCGGGCCGCTCAGGACCGATCGGCGCCGCTACGACAGATCAGTTTGGAGGGTTTTCAAAGCGGGCGACCCGACCCACCGTACGATCCCAGGCGTCTTGACTTACGTTGACGTTGAGAGACTGTGGCGCACCGGCGGCCAGACCGCCTCAGGGTCGGCGCGGTGGTCTCGGCGGATGGGGATGACGCCTCAGCGAAGCCAGGACACTCCGGAACCTCTTGTCGCCACGAATCGGATCCCAGATCGGATCGATCGGCAACGAGAAGAGCCTACGATCCCCGGCTTCCGCCGCGCGTTCCAGCCGGTCCAGTGCTTGATCGTATTCTCCGACGCCGACGTAGGCGGCCGCGTAATCCACGTGCGAGACCGCCTCGCCGCGGGCCTCCCTTGCCGCCAGATCCTCGCGTCGCCATTCCCAGTAGCCGACGGCCCCGTTCTCTCGCACCGCCGCCTCGAGCTCGCCGACCGCCGCCAACGCCTCGGCGCTCGCGCCGGCGCTCACCAACCGCTGCTTATGCACAACGGCGGCCGCGGCGTAGTCGCCACGCGCCGCGTGTATACGCTCCAGCGCGTCCCAAGCCGGCATCAGCGTCGGGTCGGCTTCCACCGCCTCCTCGAGGACCCGGATGGCCTCGTCCGACTGACCCAGCACGGCCATCTTCCGGGCGACGACCACCTGTTCGGAGGGCGCCGCCAACTTGATTGCGGCCGACTGCTGGCTCAAGGCGAGCTTCTCCATCTCCCGACCGAAATCGGTGAAGACAGTGATCCATTCCTCATTGGGAAGGCCGAGAGAATCGATCTTGATGTCGATGACGCGGAGGTCACCGCCCAGCGAGTCGGTCAGAACAGCAACTCGCTTCTGCACCTCGGCCATGATCGCCTGCACCTCGGGAGAACCGGGGTCGAGGTCGGCCGCGCGTTCGGCCACCTCGTACGCGCCGATCAGGCGGTCGGGCGATTCAGCCGGCTCCGCCGTCTCGACCAGCAGCTGCGATGCAGCCAAAGCCTCGAGCGCTGGCACATAAGATGAATCCAGTTCTACGGCTTGTTCGTAGTAGCCGATCGCTTCCTTCATCGACTCCGGCGTTCCCTTCGACTGCTCGAACCGCCCGCGCAGGTACGCCTCATGCGCTTCGGGTTTGACCCGGGTCACCTTTGCGAGGCGCGTCTCCTCCTCCGGCGTCAGCTCGGCCTGGATCTCCTGCGCGATGGCCTGCGCCACCTCACTCTGTAGCGCGATCACGTCGGTGAGTTCGCGCTCGTAGCTGTTAGACCACAAGTGGAGGTCCGTCGCTCCGTCGATGAGCTGTACGGTGATGCGCACACGGTCCTCGGCGCGCAGCACCGAGCCCTCTACGACGGCGTCGACGCCCAACCTTTCCGAGATGTCGGGCACCGTCGTGATCGTTCCCGCATACTGCATCATCGTCGTCCGCGAGATCACCCGGAGCGAAGTGATCTGGCTCAACTGCGCGATCACTGCCTCGTGCATGCCGGCCGTGAAGTAGTCCTGTTCGCCATCGGCGGCGTAGCTTTCGAACGGCAGAACCGCCAGCGACCGGATGTTCGGACGCTGGCTCGAGACCGACGCGACCGGCGCCGCAGCCTCCGAGCTTCCTTCCGACAGCTCCTCCGGCACCGTCCTCTGCACGAGCCACCAACCGGCGCCGAACGCCGTCACCAGAATGACGACGAGCAAGGCCAGGCGCGGCAACACACGTCCGGGCCTGGTCGCGCGCCCCGGATGAGGCTCGACATCGTCGGTGCGACGGATCCCCTGCGGCGTGATCTCGTAAACCCAGGCCAGCACCAGCGCCACCGGAAAGCCAAGGAATGTCACCATCACGAGCAGGCGCAGCACCCATTCCGGCGCCGCGAACGCTGGCAAGACGATCTCACCGGCCTGGAGTAGCACGAAGGCCACCGCACCGTAGGCAATGGCGACGCGGCTCACGTGGCGGCGCCCCAGCTCCGCCAGAAAGACGCCAAACCGAGACGGATTCTCGTTCATGTATGCAGACTCGCGATTTACGACCCCAGCGGACCGGGAGGACTGGGCTACCATAGCCCGTTTTCCCGCCCTCCCCACAACCCAAGACAAGAGCCAACCCCACGGCGTTAGCCACGCTGTTGCACCCCTTCATATAAGGGATGCAGTTCGCCGTGAAAAGGATGCATCGGGCACCGCCCGGGTCGCGGCTCCGCGCTTCCAGACGGCGACGGACGCGCCGTTGGGCTCGGCGACTGCTTAGTCCGGTGCCGTCCGCAACGCCGGTACCGGCGTTCGGGAGCGTTCCGTCAGCAGCCAGACCAATGCATAGGCAACGGCAGCGATCAAGTACAGCTTTTTCACTCCCAGCAGCATCACCGAATATTCCAGCACACCGCCGACCGCAGCGCCAAAGAGGTTGTAGCCCAGCGCCCGCACTGAGTTCACTCGATCTCTGAATAAGGTTGCGAAGGTCAAGGCGGCGAAGAAGATGGGGGCCGCGATGAGAGCGCCGCCGACGATCCATTCCACCCATAGCGATGCACCGGCCAGATCACGCACGGGCACAGTGAAACCTACGCCCAAGCTGACCAGCAGGCCGATGAGCACCGGTCGCAGCTCGATGCTGCGCTTCAGTATGACCAGCCAGTTCGCCGCCAGTATGACGATCAGAATCGAGGAAAAGACGAGCAGGTTCACACCCCACGTGGAACCGAACAGCAGCGACATCTCGGTCACGCTCTTCGTTTCCAGCAACATGAAACCTAATCCTAGAAAGAACATCTCCAGATCAGCGGTCCCCCGCATACCCCTGCCCCCGGCGGCAAGCACCAACAGCAGCGAGATCGAAAGCACGACCGCCAGACCCTTGATGTAGTGGAGTGGCAGCGTTCGCCGTACAAGGTAGAGGAAAGGCCAATCGTCGGTAGGTATTCCCACATCGGCGAGGAAGAAACTCGGAAAGTCGACTTCCTTCCATTCGTCCGCCTTCCAGGCTCCGGCCACGAATGCAACATTGAACAGGGTGTACTCCTCCCAGCGAAAAGCTGCCGGTGGCTCGTCGAAGACCGACGTGAGAACCTGAAAGATCTTCGCCGCGATCTCCGATTGGGGAGACATATGGTACATCAACAGCCGACCACCCGGTGCCAAGACGCTCTTCGCGTCTTGGATCGCCTCTTTTGTATAGACGTAATTGTCGAGGCGGACCGAACTCATCCCCGACAGAAGAGTCTGACTGTCGAGCGTACCGAACACGACCAGATCGTACTTTCGTTGGGTTCGTCGCAGAAAAGCTCTGGCGTCATTCACCTGTACTTTGACGCGCGGATCATCGTACGGCCGCTGGCGATGCAGGCGACTGCCAAGGCTCGCGATCTCGCGGTCGATCTCCACCGCATCGATGTACTTCGCCCCCATCTCGAGCAGCAGCGCGACATCGTTGCCGGCTCCCGCCCCGAGGACCAACACCGTGTCGACCCGCTCGACAAGTTCGTAGGGTCTCCGGTACTGGTGCCGCGCCGCGCCGACGTAGTCGTCCATAGCGGCGCCCCGATCCGACAAGTCCAAGGCCGTCAGGTGCATCGAACCATTCACGTTGATTACGTACTGGGCATCGCTCTTCTGGTACCAGTTGATGCGATAGTACGGCGACCATTGCTCGTTCAGCTGGGCCGTGGTCACGACCAGTGCGATGGCCACTGGAGCCGCGGCCAAGACGCCGACTGCGAAACGGCGGTGGCAGAGGGAAGCGCCTGCCAGGATGGCAAATCCGAGTGAAAACCACACCCAGGGTGGCCAACCCAAGTAGCTGACCAAGGCGAAACAGAGTATCCCGGCGAGGCTCCCAAGAATGTCCAGCGAATACGCTACCAAGGGCCGAAAGCGCCCGAATTCCTCTCCCAGCATCGCACCGAGCGGCACGAAAAACATGGCGGTAACAGCAAAGATGACGCCTAGCGTTGGGAGCATCCCAATCGCGATCGCATTAGGCGACATGTCCCAGTAGATCCCCCAGAGGAATTCCTGCGAGCTGCTTGGAGCGATGACCAACACGTTCGAGAACCACTTGGTCAGCGCCAGCAAGAACACGGCGATGGGCAGAAACGTCCAACGCAGTTGGGCGACCCGACCGACCGCCAGCAGCCCAGCCCCCATCCCAACGAACGTTGCGATCAGCACCAGGTTGATGTAGAAGGAGAAGACTTTGACGGTTGCTGGGAGATATCGGATCAGCGCCAACTCAAAGAACAGGATTAGGAAGCTGTACGCGGCGAGACGGAACGCAGCGCCACGCGAGTCGATGTTCGCGCTATCTCTTTCCACGACTATGTCTGTCGCCATGCTCGTCCTCGATTTGGACCGGCACTCCCCATCGACCAGCACCCAGGTCAGTGCGTCCCCGGGCCCTCAAGAGAACCCGTACAAGCCCCAACGCCGCACCGCAGAAACCTGATCTTCCACCAACCCGTCTGAACGAGCGTTTCTGCGACCGTGCTCCACTGCCGCCTTGGACTGATTGACTCGAGGCGCAATCTGCTGCTCAGCGAATGCCGAATCCTGAGTTGGTGAGCTTGCGGGGATGAGACGCCACCTACCTCCACGTGCAGCGTA
>JASFMO010000132.1:0-7932 GCA_050117535.1 Gemmatimonadales bacterium
TCCATTGAGTCGAAGCCGAAAGGGGCACCGGCGGGACAAGTCATCACGATCGACACGATCGAATTGAACGTCGATGTCGACGATTCGGTCTTCGCCATGCCCGCGAAGTCGAGCGAAGGCTAGCCATAGTGATGGTCTTTTGCGCAGCTTTCGGTGCCGAGGTGGGATAATCGAGCGAATCCGGGAGAAGGAGTGCCCAATGCCTACGTGGTCTGAACGCATTTTGCGAGGAGGAGTTTTCGCAGCGGCTGTCATGGCGTTCCCCGTCCTTGCCAGCGCCCAGGTCGAGATCGAGTCGGCTACTTTCGGCGGTCTGCGGGCGCGGCCCATCGGCCCGGCGGTGATGAGTGGCAGGATTGCGGCGATCGATGTGGTTTCGCAGTCCCCGCTCACGATTTACGTCGGCTCGGCGAGTGGAGGAGTCTGGAAGTCGAAGGATGGCGGGCTCCAGTTCGAGCCTGTATTCGACGACCACACCATGTCCATCGGAGCCGTCCGGGTCGACCCTTCAAATCCTGACATCGTGTGGGTCGGCACGGGCGAGACTTGGGTTCGCAACAGCGTGTCGGTGGGTGACGGCGTCTATCGGTCGACGAACGGGGGCAGTTCTTGGGAACATCTGGGTCTTGAAGATACGGAGCGGATCGCCCGCATCGAAGTGAACCCGATGAACGGCGACGTCGTCTACGTGTGCGCTACGGGGCACCTTTGGAATGCCAACGAGGAACGCGGGGTCTTCCGGACCGAGGATGGCGGCGCCACGTGGGAGAAGGTGCTCTATATCGATGAGAACACCGGCTGTTCCGATCTGTCGATGGACCCGCACGCCCCGAACGTCTTGTACGCCGGCATGTGGGAGTACCGGCGCTGGCCGTACTTCTTCAATTCCGGCGGTCCTGGCAGCGGTCTTTATCGGTCGATCGACGGCGGAGACACGTGGCAGGAGTTGACGAGCGGGCTGCCCGAGGGCGAGAAGGGCCGGATCGCCGTCGCCGTTTCGCCGCCGCAGCCGAGCCGGGTCTATGCGCTTGTGGAGGCCGAGAACACTGCATTATACCGGTCCGATGACATGGGCGCGACGTGGGAGGAGCTGAACACGTCGATGAACATCGTTTCGCGCCCCTTCTACTTCGCTTACATCGTGCCGGATCCGGTGGATCCCGATCGCATCTACAAGCCGGGCTTTCTGCTCACGGTCTCGAACGATGGCGGCAAGTCGTTCACTTCACCCTTCAGTTCCAGTGGGTTCAGCGGCGGTGACGTGCACAGCGATCACCATGCGCTCTGGGTCCACCCAGCCAACAACGAATATTTGATCCTCGGCACTGATGGCGGTGTGTACTTCTCGTACGACCACGGCGGCAGCTGGCGCCTGTCCAAAGCCCTTCCCGTCTCGCAGTTCTATGAGGTCAGCTACGACATGGAGATCCCCTACAACGTATACGGCGGTCTCCAGGACAACGGCACGTGGGTTGGGCCTTCGCGTGGCGCTGGCGGCATCATGGCTAGGGACTGGGAGGTCATCAACGGTGGCGATGGTTTCCACGTCTTTGTTGATCCCAGCGACCCCGACTTCGTTTATGTGGAGTACCAGGGCGGGAACGTCTCGCGCCTTCAGCGATCGACGGGAGAGACGAAAGACATCAAGCCGTACCCCGAGGAGGGCGAGGAAAAGCTGCGGTTCAACTGGAACGCGCCGCTGCACGTGAGCGCGACCAACCTGGGCACGCTGTACCTCGGCGCCCAGTATCTGTATCGGACCCGTGATCGGGGAGACTCGTGGGATCGCATTTCGCCCGACCTGTCGACCGACGACCCCGACAAGCAGAAGCAGGACGAGTCGGGCGGTTTGACGATCGACAACACGACGGCTGAGAACCATACGACGATTGTCACGATCAGTGAGTCGCCGGTTGACGCGACCGTCATCTGGGCTGGCACGGATGATGGCAACTTGCAGATCACGCGCGACGACGGCGCCAACTGGACGAACGTGATAGACAATGTCCGCGGTCTGCCGGAGGCGACGTGGGTCTCGCACGTCGAAGCGAGCCGCCACGACGAGGCGACGGCGTACGTCACCTTCGACGGCCATCGCACGGGTGACATGACGGCGTACGTCTATCGTACTCGAGACTATGGCCAGACGTGGGAATCGCTGGCGAGCGACGACATTGATGGCTATACCCACGTCGTCAAGGAGGACCTCGAGAACCCAGACCTGTTGTTCCTCGGCACCGAGTTCGGGCTGTACATGAGCTTGGATGGGGGCCAGTCCTGGGCTCATTTCACCAATGACTTCCCGAGGGTGGCGGTTCACGACCTGGCCATCCACCCACGCGAGCACGACCTGATTATCGGCACGCACGGACGTGGAATCTGGATCCTCGACGACGTGACGCCGCTGCGCGCTCTAACGCCCGAGGTACTGGAGGCGGACGTAGCCCTGCTTCCCACGCGCCCGAACGTTCAGTACATCGGCGGCGGCATGTCGTGGTTCTCCGGCAACGATGAGTTCGTCGGACGCAATCCGTCGACGGCGGCGGCCATCGTCTACTACCAGAAGAGACGCCACATATTCGGCGACTTGAAGGTGGAGATCTACGACTCGGACGGGGCGCTGATCCGGACGATCCCGGGCGGCAAGCTGCGGGGGATCAACCGCGTCGACTGGCCGATGCGTCTGCCTCCGCCCAAGGTGCCGCCAGCGAGCTCGCTGATCATGGCCTTCCAGGGGCCGAGCGTGCCTGAGGGGACCTACACCTACAAGCTGATCAAGGGGAAGGATACCTACGAGGGACAGATCGAGCTGGTACCCGATCCGCGTTCACCTCATTCCCCGGAAGACCGGCAGCTGCAGCAGCGAACGGCGCTGGAGATCTACGACATGCTCGAGCGTTTGACCTATGTGGTCGAGACGGTCGACGAGGTCGTAGAGCAAGCGCGGGCACGGGCCGAGGACAGCAGTGACGGCACAGCCGATCGGTTGAACGATTACGCCGACGAGCTCGAGGAGTACAAAGCCACGGTTGTCTCCGTCAGCGAGGGCGGGATCTTCGGCGGCGACGAGAAGCTGCGCGAGCATCTCGGCGCCCTCTACGGAGCGGTGAACGGCTATGCCGGCCGTCCCACGGACTCCGAGCTCGGCCGGATGGAGATTCTCGGGAGGCAGCTGGTCGAAGCGGAGCAGACCTTCGCCGAGCTGACCGCCGAGAGCGAGTTGCGCAAGTACAACTCGAGGCTGGAAGACGAGGGGCTGGAGCCGCTGAAGCTGAAGACGCGAGAAGAATGGAATGCCGAGCGCGAAGGCAGCTGAGGGGCGCTATCGTACCGAGTTGAGGAAGGAGCCCATGCATACGAGGAGCAAAGCGCTGAGTCGCGTGATCGTTGTGGTGGCGCTGGCGTCGTCGCTCTATGCGGCGCCTGTTGCGGTGTCGGGTTCGTCGACGCTACTGGCCCAGGGGATCACACCGGAGCAGGTGGTTTCGATCGAGCAAGTGCGAGCGGTGGCGCTCAGCCCCGACGGGATGTTCATCGCCTACACACTGGCGAAGCCGCGCGGAGCGGACGAGCCGTACGGGCGCCCCCGGAGCGAGCTGTGGATCGTTCCGACTGAGGGTGGGGCCGTCAGAGCGATCGTCGAGGCGCCGCGCAGCGCCAGCGCGCCGCAGTGGTCGCCGGATGGCTCGATGCTCGCCTTCAGCGCTCGCCTGCAGGACAACGGTCGGACACAGGTTTACGGCATTCCGGTGAGCGGCGGTGAGCCCGACCTTCTGACTCACTCACCGCTGGGTGTGATGTCGTTCGCCTGGTCGCCGGACGGCCGAAGTATCGCCTACACGGCCCGGGAACCGGAGCCGGCCGGGACCGAGGCACGACGTGAGAAGGGGGACGATGAGCTGGTCGCCAGCGAAGGCCAGCCCCACGTGCGGTTGTGGGTGGAGGATATCGAGACCGGCCAGCGGCGAGCCGTAACGCCGGCGGAGCTGACGGTGCGCAGCTTCGCTTGGTCTCCGGACGGGCGAAGCTTCGCCGTCCAGGTGACGGAGACGACCGACATCGATGCCAGCTACATGTTTCGCCGGATCTACACCGTACCGGCGAGCGGTGGCGACCTGTCTCTGTTGACCGATACGCAGGGCAAGCTAGGCGACATGGCGTGGTCGCCTGACGGCGAGCGGTTCGCGTTTGCCGGAGCCGTCTCGCTGAACGATCCACTGGCGCAGAGCCTGTTCGTGGTATCGGCGTCAGGCGGCGAGGCCGTCAACTTGACGCACGGCCTCGAGGGTAGCGTGCAGCAGATCGGGTGGTTCGATAACGAGGCGCTCTACTTCTTGGCCGCGCAGGGTACGCGCACGACGTTGAACAGAGTCGCCGTGGACCGCGGCGAGCCGGAACGAATACTTGGCGGCGGAGCGGAGATCATCGCCAACGTCAGTTTCGACGCGGAACACAGTAGACTCGGTGCGTCCGTACACACTTCACAGCATCCGGCCGAGCTCTACGCGGGTCGGGTGAGCGATGACGGACTCAAGCGCATGACGCAGCACAACCTGTGGCTGAACCAGGTCGAGCTGGCGGAGCAGGAGACCATCGTTTGGAGCGGCGCCGACGGCTGGCAGATCGAGGGTGTGCTAGTTCACCCGCTTGAGGAGAGGCCCGGAACTCGGTACCCGCTGGCGATTCTGCCGCACGGCGGCCCTGAGGGCATCAGCTTCGACGGCTGGACGACGAGCGCTTTGTACCCGGCGCAGGTGTTGGCCGCTCACGGCTACGCTGTGTTGATGCCGAACTACCGCGGGAGCGGCGGTCGCGGCGTCGCCTTTTCGAAAGGGGACCATCGCGACCTGGGCGGCAAGGAATTCCTCGATGTGATCGCGGGGATCGACCACCTGGCCGAGCAGGGCCTAATCGATCCGGAACGCGTCGGGATCAGTGGCACCTCCTACGGCGGCTATTTCTCGGCTTTGGCGGCGACCAAGTACAGCCATCGGTTCAAGGCGGCGATCCCGTACGCGGGAATCTCGAACTGGGTGTCGTTCACCGGCACGACCGACATTCCTTACGAGATGTCGATCGTGCATTGGGATACCTGGTGGTTCGAAGATCCGGGGTTGGCGTGGGACCGTTCTCCCCTGGCGCACGTGAACGACTCGCAGACCGCCACTCTGGTCGGTCACGGGATGGCGGACGAGCGCGTGCATCCGGGTCAGTCGATCGAACTGTATACTGCGCTCAGGATATTGGGAGTGCCCGCGGAACTAGTGCTCTACCCGCGCGAACCGCATGGTCTGCTGGAGCGGGAGCACCAACTCGACTTCGTGCGGCGCATCCTGGAATGGTTCGACCTCTACCTGAGGGGGCCATCGCCGGCAACGAACTAGCCGCGCGACCATGCGAATACAGGGGCACACGGGCGCCTGCTGCACGGTGTCCGGCGTGCCCCAGTGTTTGTCCGGTTGAGCCGTCGTAGCGATGCGCGAGTGGGAGCGATCTTTCGATATGGACCTGTCGCTGACAATACTCGCCGCGGGCCTGTCCACCCGCTTCGGGCGCGTGAAACAGCTCGAGCCCGTGGGCCCGAGCGGCGAGGCGCTGATGGACTACGCGATCTATGATGCCCTGCGCGCCGGGTTCAACCGGGTGGTGCTGGTGACGCGTCCGGAGCTCGAGGAAGCCCTGCGCGAGCATGTCGCCGGAGTGTTTGGCGATTCACTGGCGTTAGCGTTCGCGTACCAGAAGCTGGAAGACGTTCCGAACGGCTTCGCTGTCCCGCCGGCGCGTCGTAAGCCCTGGGGTACCGGTCATGCGGTCCTCTCCGCGGAAGCGGTGGTGAACGAACCGTTCGTGGCGATCAACGCCGATGACTTCTACGGAGCGAACGCGTACGCGGCGCTGGCGGGTCATTTACGCGCCGTCAGTGGTTCCGCCGAACTCGAGTTCGCGGCCGCGGGCTACACACTGCGCGACACGCTGTCGCCGCACGGCGGCGTGTCGCGGGCCGTATGCCAAGTCGACGAGGCCGGCTATCTGCTTCGCGTCACCGAGGTCAAGCAGATCGAGGAGACCCACGGTGCGCTCGCCGGTGTCACGGTGGAGGGCGAGCGGTACCCGCTGACCGGCGAAGAGACCATCTCGATGAACATATGGGCGGCGACCCCGGCAGCGTTTCCGCTGTTGCGAAGTGAGTTCGCTGACTTCCTCGCACGGCACGGCTCGAATCCGGACTCTGAGTTCCTGCTGAGTACCGCTGTCAACGACTTGATCGCCTCGGGACTCGGCCGCGTGAAGGTCCTGCCCGCGAGCGGGCCTTGGTTGGGCGTCACGTATCAGGACGATCGGCCATATGTAGTGGAGCGGCTGAGGGAACTGGTGGACGGCGGGTACTACCCACGCTCGCTGACGCGGCCGTAGCGACCGCTTAGGCGACCGGTGCGAAGGTCAAGTACGGCCAGCGCCGCTCGACCCGCCGGCAACGACACTTCCAGCGCCGCGTCCGTCCCCCTGGGTCGCAGAACTGTCGTCGTCTCGCGACCGAGTTCTGAGACGAAACCGAACAGCGCGGCATCACGATAGACGGCCGGCACGACGAGCACCCCGGGGTCGTCGGGGTCGAGCGTGAACAGCGGTTCGATGCCCGCCTGCCCGAGTGCGTCGCGGTAGAGCGCGACGGTCGGCTCGACCCCTTCCGCCAGCTCCACGGGCAGCGGCGACCATATCAACCCGCCGCGGCCAACCGGGGCTTGGAGGTTTCGGGCGACGGGTTGCCCTTCGACTACCGCTTTGTGGAGCCGCTGCGTCTTCAGATTGCGGAAGCTGAGGCGGTGAACCGAGCCGGCGATCTCGAGGTCTTCTTTGCTAGCCAGTGGCTGCAGGGTCGCGTCGATTCCGAAGCGCCGCAGGCGCGGTGCCGGCATCCAATGCTCATCGAAATCGATGGGCCCGGTCAGCACGGCCCACGCGCCGTCCTCGGCCAACTCCAGCAGTCGCTGCCACGCCGCGTCGGTAAGTATCCGAGGCGCGGGAACGATCAGCAGGGACGGTGTGCGATCTATGCGGTCGAGCGCGTATTCGCTGGCCGCGCCCATCGTAACCCGGCAGTGATGGTGCAGGGCGCGGACGGCGCGCTGCGTCGCGGCGGTGGCGAAGTTGCGAACCGAGAACAGGTGCGAATGCGGAATGACCATGATGACCGGCTCGGGCCTGCGCGGTCCCAGATCCTGCAACGAGTCGGCGACAAACTTGGATATTCGCTCCTGGACACGAAACTCGGGCTTCGCCGTGCCATCGGGACGCAGGAGTCCTATGGCCGCCTCGTTGTCGAGCGGCATATAAGGGTTGGTATTCCAGATCCACTCGACGAATCCGGCGGTGTCGGTGGCGACGGCGATGGACAGTTTGCGCTCGAGCAAATCGCGAACCTGATCCTCGCTGCGCCAGGCGCTGCCGTCGATGCGCTCGTAGAACATGACGCCGGTCTCTGAAATGAGGTTGGGCCGTTCGGGCGTCTTGGTGACGATGCTGTCCCAGAGTAGATCGTCGTTGAACCACCAGGTGTGATTCGAAGTGAAGTCGACGACGGATGAGTGAAACATGGGGCTGGGTCGCTCGTAAGTGCCGCCTTCATCCTGGCCGACCGTCACCAAGTGCTTTGGGTTGCCTGCCGTGCGCAGCGCGTCGCCCATCTGCTTCGCCCAGCGGGTGAACATGTCGTTGGCAAAGAGCCGGTACGCCATGGCCTTCAGCGGGCGCTTGCCCTCGAAGACGTTGCGGTCGTCGAACTCCTCTAGCTTCGGTAGGTCCAGCGCCTCGCCGGGCAGCGTACGCCACTTCTCGGACAACACCCGCTCGAGCTTCGCTTGGGAATCGGCCGCGAACCGCTCGCGCAGCCAGTGGTGCCAGGCGCTAACCTCGTGCGGATCGTAGTTCGGT
>JASFMO010000133.1:0-7924 GCA_050117535.1 Gemmatimonadales bacterium
ATACGAGGTGCCCGAGACGTTCAAGAAAGGTTCACATTCAAGATGGCGACCCTCCCTTGGAGTTGCTAGCGTCGTGCCTCGAACTTCGCCAGCGCCAAACGCTCATGACTCCGCCTTTCTAGGTACAGCGCGGGCTCGGTGCATCTCTCCACTTGTAACGGAATGTTCCAGTCCCCCCATCGAACGCGTTACACCCGAGGCTCGCTGCCGCGGCCTGCGATGCACTGCAGCCCATCTCGAAGCCACCCGCGGAGGGGCACTGAATTGATCCGAGGCGGGTACCTCGCGGAGCGGTGTGCAAGCATCCGAGGCCTACGCGTCTAAGGGTAGGAGAGGCAAGAAAGCCGGCTCCCGCCCTTCTGACTGGGAGGTACAACGATGAACCGCGTTCGCATACAACAATTGGCGACGGCCGGACTCACCGGATTCGCGCTACTGATCAGCGGTCAGACGGCCTTGGCACAGGGCTGGATCGAGCCGCCCACCCACCGCTGGGTGCCCCACTTCCCCGTGGAGCGCGTGCGCAGCGACGTGACCATCACCATCGACGGGACGACCCGCGTCGCCCACGTCGAGGTCGAGGAGGTCTTCCGCAACCGCTCCCGCCAGATGATGGAGGGCGACTACCTCTATCCCATCCCGCCGGAGGCCGTATTCACCAACTTCTCGCTGTTCATGGGTGAACAGGAACTGCGCGGCGAGGTGCTGCCGGCCGACAAGGCCCGCCAGATCTACGAGGAGATCGTCAGGCGCAAGAAGGATCCCGCGCTGATCGAGTTGGTCGGACACGGCGTGCTGCGCGCCCGCGTGTTCCCCATCGACCCCGGCGATGAGCGGCGCGTCATCCTGCGTTACACCCAGGTGCTGGGCAAAGACGGCGACCTGATGCGCCTGCGCTATCCGCGCATCGTCGGCATCGTCCCCGGTACCGAACGGCGCGAGGTCAACCCGCCCGAGCGGCAGGCGTTCTCGCGCTATCCCTTCAGCTTGCGCATTCGGGTGACCGGCGGTCGGCTGTTCGCTACCCCTTACTCGCCCACCCACTCCATCGAAGTGCGCGAGCGAGGGCGCGACGAGTTGGAGATCGTGCACCGCGGCGACGCCACGGCGCGCGACTTCGAGCTCTTCCTGCCGCTGCGCGAACGAGCCGTCGGAGCCAGCCTCGTGGCCCACGCCCCCGGCAGCGAGCCCGGCTACTTCATGCTGTTGATCACACCCCCCGCCGATGGCGACGAGGCCGAGATACCGCGTGACGTCACAATGGTATTGGACGTCTCCGGTTCCATGTCGGGCGAGAAAATCGAACAGGCCCGAGAAGCCATGGACCAAATCCTCGCCGGACTGCGGCCCCACGATCGCTTTCGACTGATCACTTTCAGCAGCGTCGTGCGCTCGTTCGAGGAAGGCTGGGCACGGGCCGATCGAGGGACGCTCCGTGAAGCTCGTGACTTCCTGGCGGCCGCGCGCGCCGAGGGAAGCACGAACGTGATGGATGCCCTGCGCGAGGCTCTCGAGCCCGAAGTGGCGGAGGGACGTCTTTCGTTGGTCCTCTTCCTGACCGACGGCAAGCCGACGGTGAGCGAGACGGACCCCGAACGCATCGCCGAAGCCATTGAGCGGCTGCGCGACGGCGAGCGGTTGTTCGCGTTCGGCGTGGGTTACGACGTCAACACGTATCTGCTGGATCGGATGGCCGAGGGCGGCCATGGCACCGTCAGCTACGTGCGTCCCGGCGAGGATGTCGAGGTGGCCGTTTCGGCGCTGACGCGGAAGATCGGTTATCCGGCCCTGTCCGACCTGCGAATCGTTCGGGCGCCGGCGGACCTCGAGGACTACTATCCGAATCCCTTGCCCGACCTGTTCTACGGCGAAGAGCTGGTGCTCTTTGGTCGATACCGCGGTGACGGCAGCGGCGAACTCGTCCTCGAAGGATCACGCGCCGGCCAGCGTCAGCGCTTCACCTACCGGGTGGAGCTGCCGCGGCGCGATTACGGCAACGACTTCATCCCGCGGCTTTGGGCGGCGCGCAAAGCGGGCGCGCTCACGGCCCACGTGCGGCTGCACGGCGCCGACCCCGAGACGATCGAGGAGATCCGCCAGTTGGGGCTGCGCTACGGGATTCTCACCGAGTACACCTCCTACTTGGTGGAGGAGCCCCAACTGGCCATGACCCGACCCGAAGCGGCGATGGACGAGGCTAGGAACCTGGCCGCGGCCCCCGCAGAGCAATCCGGCGCCGAGGCCTTTCGGCGCGCCCAAGCCAGTAGCCGGTTGCGCGAAGCGGACAAGCTGGAGGAAGCGGAGCTGGTCGTGGCCGGTGTCATGGCCTCGAAAGCCGGGCGTGGTGACGCTGCGACCGGTGAGGGCGTCGCCGGCGCGGTGCGCCACGTGGGGCGCCGCCTGTTCACGCGCCAGGCCGACACCTGGACGGACGTGACCTTTGAGACCAGCTTGAGGGTGGTCGAAGTGGCACCATTCAGCGAGGCGTACTTCGAATTGGTGCGGCGGCTACCGGCGATCAAGGCCTACTTCGCGCTCGGCGACCGCGTGGTCATTGCGGGCGACGGCCTGGCGCTGAAGCTGACGCCGGAAGGCATCACGCATTGGACATCGAGCGATCTGAAGGCCGTACTGCAGGCGCTCGACGGAAGCCTGTAGCTCAAGTGGCTCGTTAACAGGAATGAGGGGAGAGCGTGGATCTCTCTCAGGTGTACCGCGAGCACTATCGGTCGCTGGTCCGCTTCCTCTACCGGCGGATCGGCGACCAGGCTCGCGCGGAGGACCTGGCTCAGGAAGCGTTCGTCCGCGCCATCGAGCACCAGCCCTCCCGGCCCAGGGCCTGGCTGTTCACCGTAGCGGCGAACCTGGCCCGCGACGAAGGACGCCGAGCCTCGGTCCGCCGCCGCCACCTGACGCTTCTCAAGGCCGAATCGGAGGCCCGGTCGGTCGAACCGGGACCCGAAATGACACTGGAGCGGCGCGAGAAGGTGCACCGAGTGAGGGCCGCTCTCGAAAAGCTGGCCCAACGCGATCGCGAGGCCTTGTTGATGTGGGAGGAAGGATTCTCGTACGACGAGATCGCCGAGATACTCGGCCTGTCGAGAGGCTCGATTGGGACGACACTCGCCCGGGCACGAACCCGCTTGGCCGCGGCCTACGGAGCGCTCGCGAGCGAAGGAAGTGATGAAGATGTCGCACATTGAAATTGGAAGGCTCCACGCCTACCTCGACGGCGAATGCGCCGAACGGGAAGTCGAACAGATCGAAGCGCATCTGGTGACCTGCGACGAGTGCCAGGAACGACTCACCGCCGCTACCGCCGCCAGCCGCACGGCCTCCGACCTGCTCGCCGAGGTCGAGCCGGGTGCTCTGAGCGCCCCGACCTGGCGCGAGCTGGAGGAACGGGCCGCCGCGCGAGCCCGCTCCGCACCACGCCGGACCTGGGTCAAACCCAGCCTGGCGTGGGCGGCCGTTATCGCCATCGCTTTCGGTGTCGGCTGGTTCTCGAATAACTACTGGTCCAGCGCCCGATACGCACCGGCTTCCAGCTTCCGAGGAGACGAGACCCCCGTGGCGGTGGCCGACGCACTCGAAGCTGCGCCACGTCCGCAGGCACCCGCCCAAACCCAGACCGGAGCCGCCGTCGCCGACCGGTCAGCCGAGCCGGAGTTCGCCGACGAGGATGTCCTGTATGACCGCCGGGTCAAGTCGGCGGCCGAGCGGCCGGAGACCCGGCCCCTGCCCGGCCGTGGCGCGCTGACCGAAGGCGGAGCCGACAGGGCTGCCCAGGAGGAAGCGCTGGCCGCCGCCCGTCAGCCCTCACCGCCGACCGAGAATCTCACTCAGGCGGTGACGGAAAAGACGACGGCTCGCCCCCCGGCCGAGGAGCCGGCCCCCGCCGTGGCCGGCGTCGAAGCGACCCGCGAACTGGCACAGCGCCGGGAGCGCCAGGACATCGCCGCAGAGATGACGCAGCCCGAAGCCGAGGCATTCGCCGACTTGGCGCCTCAGCGGTCCGTGGTTCACGCCGACGAAGCGCCGGCCAGCTTCTTCAGCGTACAACCCGAGGCCGCCGCCGCCTGGTTGAACGGTGACCTCCGCACGCTACCCGACCTGCATCTCCAACGTGTGGAAGTCGGCCCCGGCACTGCCGTGCCTGGAGCCCTGCCCGGACTTCCGGCCGTCAGGCTGGTCTACGAGGACGCGGCCGGTCATCCCATTGTCCTCGTCCAGCAACGCCTCGTCGATTGGGCCGGCGACGAAGCACAGCCTGTCCTGAGCATGGACCCAGGTGGTGAGGTCGCCTATCGCTGGACCGATGCTGGCGGTTACCATCTGATCCTGACGGGAACCGTGAGCAGCGACTCGCTTAGAGCCCTCGCCGCCCGGCTCCGCTAGAGGGTCCGAGCGCCCCCTTCCTTGGCCACATGATAGTCACATGATCGGTTGGCTGATCTGACATGATCGCCAACTGATCTCCACATGATAGGGCGAGGCAAGAATCGCCCGCATTCGCGAAACCGCGGTCGTGTCGACTGCGTCGTGAATCGGGCAGGGCAGGTTTGGTGACACGGACGAGGGCGGCGCGACCGATGGCGCCGATCCAAAAGGGGGATTTCATGAAGAAGACGTCCATTTTCGCCTCGTTGCTATCGCTTATCGTCATGCTTGTCGCAGTCCCATCGTCCAGCTTCGCCACCGAACTCGCCATTGCATCACCCAATCCCGCTCAGGTGCACATGCAGCGCGGTGACGAACTCTTCACACAGGGCGACCTGGGTGCGGCGCGTAAGGAGTACAAAGCAGCGGCTGACTTGATGCGCGAGAACGGCGAGATCCCTGCCAAGGCCCTGCACCGCATCGCCTACACTCAGTACTACGAGGGCAAGTACCAGTCGGCCGGCAAGACGCTCGAGAAGCTGGCGAAAGAGGCCGCGGCCTTTGGCGACCTGAAGACGCAGGCCTGGGCCATCGCCGACGCCGCCTGGGTCGCGTGGAAGGCTGGTGACACGCTCGACGTCAAGGCTCGCGTCGCTCGTCTAGAGCGGTTGCTGACCTCGCCGTACCTGCCGGCGGACGTGAAGCAGGAAATCAAAGCGAAGCGTTTGGGCGATTACTCTCTCGCCCTCGTCAAGTAACGCAGCACACACCCTAGTGCGTTGCTCCCGGTACAGGCGGTCTACTAGAGAGTGGGGCGCCGTCCCGGGAGCAACCTTTTCCGCCGTTGGTAGCGTCCAACGGTAACAAGGGCAAAGGGACAGCGAGAAACCCGGCGCGATCCACGCGCCGAAGGAAGGCAGGCGCGTCATGAATAGCGCAACCCGGCTGTCCACCCTCTTCGCCGCCGTGACCCTCCTCGCCATCGCCGCAACGCCCGAACTCCAAGCAGTGCAGAGCGCCGATGACACGGCCGTCAAGGCTCCGGCCACCGAACTCGACATCAAGGTCCAGAAGCTGATGGACAAAGGTGACGCCCTAGGCGCCGAAGGCAAATGGGGCACGGCACGTCGGTACTACAAGCTGGCTGCGGATCTGGAGAGAAAGCAGGGCCACTTGCCCTCCGCTGCCATGCGTCGCATTGCGAATTCTTACTACTACCAGGACCGCTTCCAGTCTGCCGGTAGGACACTCGAGCAGCTAGCCAAGGAATCGGCGGCCTTCGGCGAGCTGCGCTGCGAGGCATGGGCCCTGGCTGACGCGGCTTGGATTGCCTGGATTGCGGGCGACAAGATCGACATGGAGCGACGTCTCGTCAGACTCGATCGCCTGTTGATGTCGCCCTACTTGCCGGACGACGTTCGGGACGAGGTCGTCGAGAAGCGATTGGCAGGTGTGACCACAGCACAGACGCTGGCGGCCATTCCAAAATAGCCGGCATCGGGTCACTAGGTCGAAAATCACCGATGCGAGGCTCCCGCCGCTTATCCCATCCGGGAGGCCGGTGGGAGCCGCCGCGGGGGGCGAGTTCGCGCGACACCGAGTCCGACCGCGCGTCACGATTGGTCTCTCTAGAGAGTCGTTCGCGCACTCACGATCGTTCCCATCACCTCGAAGCGGGTCCCGATGATCTGCTCGGCCACGTAGATGTTGGAACGCAGGTGCGATGACACCTCAGAGGTGAAGAGCGCCCCACCGTTTACGGCCATGAAAGGGATCAACTGATCGGCAAGATGACGGTCGACGGCAACACCGGCGCCCATGCAATTCATCAGCGCTTTCGCCGCCTCACGGCCCACTACATCCGCCGGCTTGTCGCGCGCGCCCAGCGCCGTCCCTCCCAAGGGAGGTCCCCGGTCCGACTCCGTCCATAGTGTAACGCCACTGCCCAAACAGGCGGAGTGCGAGTATTCCACCGCAATCTCCACCGGGCAGCCCAAACGCCTCAAAAGGTGGTCGGCCGCGTCAGCCTGGCGCTCCGCCACGTGCCGCTCCTGGAGTGGCGCGGCCGCATGACTGATCCCCTTGATCGCCGTGATCTCGCCCGGCTGCATGTTATCGAGAGCACTTTCCTCCGACCCCGATCCCCCGAGCAGACGAGCCAAGATCCGGCCACCACCCTTCGGGTAGTATCCGCGCCGGTGCATGTTCAGCTCCCCGGCCCCGAATGACGCCAGTGCCCTGAGGGTGACGTGCTTCATGTAGTCCGCCGGCGGACTCCACGGAACGTCGGTCCCGCCCGTCAGCCGAAACTCGAACTCGCCGGGATGCATCAGACACGGTAGTAGCAGAGTCTGCAGTAGTAGCGTCGTCGATCCGGCCGTACCGATGTCGAAGCTGAAGACGCCCGGTTTCATCTCTCCCGGTTCGAAGCTGACCTCGGTGGAAGACCGTTCGAGACCCTCGACCCGGGCACCGCAAAGCTCGGCCACCGCCTCGACCGCTTTGACGTGCTGGGGTGCGAGGCCCGGCCTGGGCCTCCCGGCGCGAATGTTGACGATGCGGACCGGCACGCCGGCGTACGCCGCCATTCCCAGAGCCTGCCTGAGTATCGCTCCGCCGCCTTCACCATGTGCGCCGTCGATTTCGATCATGCCAGAACAGTCATTCAGGAAGGATGCACGCCGCTTGTACCCTCTCCCAGACTAGTCGTAGCCGTCCAAGGACGCAACAGATTCGGACAGACCGCCCGAATTCGCCGCTCACCTGGCTGATACCGAGACCGCCCCGGGCTTCTGAAACAACCTTTTTGCCGGATCCGTCATCTATTGTAGAGGGCAGGACAGATGGGACAGCGCCATGGCGTGGACGCGTTCACGCCGATGACAGGAGGCGTGCCATGAAGCGCTGTTTCAAGCTCACCGCTTCGCTTGCTGGCGCCGCCCTGTTCGCACTCCTACCGGTTTCATCTCTCTCGGCCCAAACTCACTCAGCCGCTGTAGTTTCCAGCGCAGCCCACGTTAGCCCCGAGGTACAGGTGCATCTGGACCAGGGTGACGCGCTGGCAGCCGAGGGCCGGTACGGTGCTGCTCGTCGGGAGTACCGTGCAGCCGCAGAACTGATGCGCGCCGAAGGCAGGCTACCATCGAGAGCGATTCGCCGCATCGCGAACTCGTTCTACTTCCAAGACCGTTACCAGACGGCGGGAAAGATCTTGCTTGAGCTGGCCGACGAGGCGGCGTCCTATGGCGAACTGCGCTGCCAGGTCTGGGCGCTGGCCGACGCCGCCTGGATCGCCGGCATGGCGGGCGACAAGATCGACATGGAGCGGCGCCTGATCCGACTCGAGCGTCTGCTCGATTCGCCGTACCTGCCCGCCGCCACGCGGGAGGAAGTCAGGAACAAACGCCTGACGGCGATCGAGGCCGGTCGCAAGTTGGCGATGGTTCCGGAAGTTCCTTAAGTCGGCCTTGCAACCCGCGGTTAGGAGGGCAGTCATCGGGGGGCCCGTGCGTGGCCCGCGCGGGCCCTAAGGTGGCGCCGCGGC
>JASFMO010000134.1:0-7863 GCA_050117535.1 Gemmatimonadales bacterium
CTGGCGATCGATGCCCTCGAGTTGGTCTTCGTGCGGCCCGAGATCCGGACATTCATCCTGATGTCGGGGGACAGCGACTTCTCGAGCCTCGTCCTGAAGCTGAAGGAGTATGGCAAGTACGTGATTGGCGTCGGGATCCAGGAATCGAGCTCGGACCTGCTGGTCCAGAACTGCGACGAGTACTACAGCTACTCGGCTTTGACGGGACTGAGCAAGTCGGGGGATCAACCGGCGGAGAGCCATGATCCGTGGGTTCTGATCGAGAAGGCGGTAAACAAGATGGTGGAGCGCGGTGACACGATGCGCTCTGATCGGCTGAAACAGGTGATGATCGAGATCGATCCTTCGTTCAACGAGAAGGAACAGGGCTTCAACAAGTTCAACCGTTTTGTGGTGGAGGCCGCATCGCGGGGCTTGGTCTCGATCCAGAAGATGGAGAACGGGCAGTACGGTGTGGCGCCGGCGTCGGCGCCGGTGAAGACCGAGAAGCCCCAGAAGCGGGAAAAGACGGAGAAAGCCGAGCGGAAGGAAACGAAGCCGCGGGAGGCCAGGGGTCGTAAACGGGGTGAACGGCGGACGGAAGAACGGCCGACGGCGGAAGCCGGCGGGCAAGAGGAGCGGACGCGTCGGGCGCGCCCCAAGCTGACGATGAAGTCAGGTTTGGATCTCCTGGGACGGGCGTTGGATGCGTTGCTCGAGGGCGAGGCGAAGTCGGTGCGGGACAGCGATGTGAAGCGTAAGCTGCTCGAATTTGATTCGGCATTCGACGAGGGCGAGCTTGGTTTCAGCAAGTTCAGCAAGTTTCTGCAGGCCGCCGAGGAGCAGGGCGCGATCGAGTTGACGCGCGGCCCGCAGGGTAACTACCACGTGGCACCGGCGAAGGCTTCGACGAAGCGCAAACGGGGACCGATCAAGCAAGACCAACCGCCGGAGCAGGACAAGAGCCAGGCGGAAGGCACGATGCAGCGACTGGCCCGTTTCCTGTTTGGAGAGCGGAAGCTAGAAGAGGAGGAAGCGGCGGCCGTGGTCGAAGCTGAGACTAAGACGGCCGAACCCAGCGGGGCGTCGAAGCCGAGCGGCGCGGCTGAGGCGGCGAAGCCAGGGCCGCGGCGATCGGAACGCGGCGGCCGCGGGCGCAGGGAGAGGGCGCCGGCTCGGACGCCGGCTGACGGTCCCGCCGCGGAACGTCCTCGCCGTGAATCGCCGGACCGCAGTGAGCGCCGTTCTCGCGGGGAGGCGAGGGGCGGCAGACGGGGCGGGGGCAGCCGGGGAGGCCCGGGGCGGCAGCGCGCCGAGGGGCGGGTGCGCCAGGAACGAAGTGAGCGATCGAAACCGGAGGCGACCGAGCGGCCGCTGACCTCGGGCCAAACGCCGTCGGGGCCGTCGGCGCCGCCCGAGGATAGCCCAGCCGCGACGGCGGTCGGCATGCGTGACGCCGTCCGGGAGCATGTTGAGGATCGCCCGGCGCAGCGTCCACCGGAGCGAGAGACCGCCGAGGCTGCGCCGGCGAAGAAGCCGGACTTCGGGCACGAGGCGGCGGAAGCGGTGAAGAAGCCGAGCGCGGAAGCGGTGGAGAAGCCGAGCGCGGAAGCGGTGGATAAGACGAGCGCAGAAGCGGTGGATAAGCCGAGCGCAGAAGCGGTGGAGAAGACGAGCGCGGGAGCGGAATCGAAGGACGACGCCCTGTCGCCGGCTCCACTGCCGGGAGCGCCGCGCGGGACGATCCGCGGGCGTTGGGGCGCCCGAGGCCGCTACCGTCCCGCCGGGGCGCCGCCCCCGATCTTCGAGGGACAGACATCCCGTCGTTCGGAGGGGGAGCGAGCCGGGAAGGGATCGGATGGTCTTGAGGCCCAGGCGGAGAGTCGGCCGGCCCCGGGAGAATCTTCCGAGGCCAAGACGGAAGCGTCGTGGGAGATGCCGGTCCAGCGTGAAGCGAAGGTTGGCTCTGAGGAAGGCGAGGCCGTCGAGCCGTCGAACGTCCCGGCGAAGGGAGCGGGCGACGCGCCGGTATCGCCTGCGACGGGAATTCCCAACTCTGATTTGGTCAACCGGTTGACCGGGTACAGCGGCGTCGGGCGGAGGACGGCCGAGTCGCTGGTCGAAGCGTTCGGCGCCGACGTCTTCCGGGTGTTGGATGAGGAGCCGGCCCGCGTCCGGGAGATCCTCCCGGATCACCGGGCGGAGCGCGTTCTGGAAGAGCGGCGGAGGGAGTTAAGCGCCGGCCGCGAGTGAGCCGCGAATACACCCCGCTGCCGGTCGACTTCTACGACCGTGGAGCGGAGACGGTCGCCCGTGAGTTGTTGGGCGCCTATCTGGTTTCAGATATGGGCGGCATCCGCTGCGTGGGTCAGATCGTCGAGACCGAGGCCTACCCGGGCCCGCACGATCCGGCCTCGCATGCCTCGCGATCGATCGGTCGCACGGCGCGCAACGATCCGATGTTCGGCCCACCGGGTACGGCGTACATCCATCTCAATTTTGGAATTCACTGGTGTCTCAACGCCGTCGTGGAGGCCGAGGGCTATCCGGCGGCCGTGCTGATCCGAGCGCTGGAACCCGTGGACGGCCTCGATGTGATGCGAGGCCGGCGCTGCGGTCGGGCCGATCGTGAACTGACGTCCGGGCCCGGGAAGCTGACGCGGGCTTTGGGGGTCGGTCCTGGCCTGCAGCGTCACAGACTGACCGACGCACCGTTGGCGATCTGCGCCGGAGAGCGGCTGGCCGACGCTCGAGTCGTGCGGACGACGCGGGTGGGGATCACGCGGGGAGCCGATCGAAAGTGGCGCTACTGCGATGCGAGCAGCCGCTGGCTGAGTCGGCGCCTGCGAACCGTGTGAGCGTCACCGGTTGCCGTCACCAGCGGTCTATGCCGCCGCCTGCGGGGCCAGCTTGAATACGCGGCGGATCCCAAAGGCGACCACCAGGGTCAGCGCGAAGGAACAGACCACAGTGGGCCCGGTTGGGAAGTCGGTTACGTAAGAGGCGTACAGGCCGATCAACGTGGCCAGCGTGCCGCTGGACCATGCGATAGCCAGGAGTGGGCCGCGGTTTGCTGTGAACAGAAACGCGATGACGGCGGGTATGACCAGGAAGCTGAAGACGACGAGGACTCCGGCGATGGCCACGGAAGAGGTCACGACGACACCGAAGAGGGCGTAGAAGAGAAAATCCCACCCGGCCACCGACCAACCGCGGCGCATCGCTCGCTCCGGGCTGAGCGAGATCGTGAAGAACCGGTCACGCAGGAACCAGTGAACCGCTCCAATGGCGGCATAGATGATCCCCGTCTTGATGATCTCCGGCCAGGTGACCCAGAGCAGGCTTCCCGAAAGCAATTCTTCCACGTGTTCCGAGCCGCGCGGCGCCTGTGCGGCGAGCAGAATCGTCCCGGCCGAAGCGACGACGTAGACAATTCCAATGATCGCTTCCTGCGGAACGTATTTGTGCTCGATTCTCGAGGCGCTGAAGAGGGCGGCGGCGACGAGGGTCGCACCCAGGCCGACGGCGTAACCAGCTTCGGGCGCCGGTATCCCGATCAGGTCGCCGAGCGCGTCGGACAGTCCCAGGCCGGCGGCGGCCCAGCCAAGCGCCGCGACTTGGGCGAGGGCGAGGTCGACGAAGATGACACCGCGGGCGATGATATGGATGCCGAGGTAACCGTGGATGCCGACGAGAATGAGCGAGGCCACGAGGGCCGGGAGCATCAGCTCGAGCATAGACGTCTGCCTGGTTCGTTGAGACGGCGCGCCGGGCCCTGACGGGTGAGTGCCTTGTCGTTGTCAGTCATGCTTCTCGTTGTCCGTCATGGGCGAGGTTGGCAGTCAGCGACCCCCGCGTCGGTTGAAGCGCGGTCTCGCACTATTCCCGGTGCTCGCGTCTCCGGTCGAGAGCGAGAAACGCCGTAGAGAGATTGGATACCCACGTATCGATCAGATCGAAGTATGTATCGATACCTTCGGCTCCGGCAACATGCTCGGGAACGATGACGGCCTTGGCGTTGGTGCGGGATGCGACGCGCTCGACCTGGGCGTGGCTGAAGTAGTTGGCCGCGAAGATGACCGGGATCGACTCGTCTCGCATCAGATCGACGACATTGGCGAGGTGCCCCGGCGAGGGAGGGATTCCCGGCTGCGGCTCGACATAAATGGCGCAACGCACCCGAAAGCGGGCGCTGAAGTAGGCCCAATTCTTGTGATAGCAGGCAACTTGTCGGTCGCGGAACGGCGCGGCCTCCGCCAGCCAACCTCCGAGGTACTCGGTCAAGGCTTTGCCCTGGTATTCTTGCGCACGAGCGAAGTCCCAGAACTTGTACTCTCGGGCGAGTTGGAAGAGGGCGTCCGGTCCGAGGATCTCGACAAGCTGGTCGCCGAACAACCGTCGCAGCAGTCGATCCTCGAAGCGGCGGCTATTCGACTCATAGGCCGCCGCATTGGCGGGATCGACCTGATTCAAGGTTCTGAGGATGTTCCTGGCGATGATGATGCCGTTGACGGGGTCGGTGTGGATGTGGGGATTGCCGAAGACGTGCACGTCGCCGCCGGCGCGTGACGTGACCTCCGGCACCTCGAGCAATGTGACGCCGGAGTAGGCGACCACGTTCCCGGGTCCACCCTCGATCACCCGTGGGTTTCTGGCGCGATCGAGAACGGCTGGCACCCACAGCTCGAGGTCGAGGCCGGTGGCGATGAACATGTCGGCGCGCTGGACTTTGGCGGCGAAACTGGGGCGCGGGTTGACGAAGTGCGGATCCTCGTCGCCGCGTGCGATGGCCTCGACGATGGCCAGCTCGCCGGTTAGTTCGCGGGCAATCGCGGCGTACGTCGGCAGCGTCGTCACGATGTACAGTCGGTCTTGTGCGAGCAGCGACCGCGGTGTCAGGAGGGCGAAGGCGAGCACAGCCGCCACCGCCCAGTCCGCGAGCCTGTGTGTGGGTTTCGGGTTCAGCGGCCGGTACGGCATGAAGCTCTCCTTCTAATCTGCGAGTGCGCCATCGAAATTCGAATAACGAATAATGAATATCGAATATCGAATATCGAATAATGAATAGCGAGTAGCGAAAAGCGAACTAGTACGTCTCGTGCTTGTGAGGCCCGACGGCCCAGACGACCTGCGCGATCACCGTATGACCGGCCGCGCCATCGTTCGGCTTGACGTAGTTGTACTGCAGCCTCAGTCGGACCCACTCGCTCTGCCACCAGGTTATTGTGGGGACGAGTTGGAGAATCTCGGGCTCATCTCCGTAGAAGGCCAGATAGTCTGCCCTCGCACCCAGGACCCAACGGCGATTCAGTCTGTAGTTGGCCTGAACGTAGCCGCCGTCGCCGGTGGGCTTCTCGTCTCCGTAGTCCTGCTTCGCGAAGTACCACTCGCCTTTGAGGGTGAAGTCGCGGTAAAGGCCTCGTCCGGGAGGGCGCCAACGGTAGGAGATATCGAGCTGTAGCAGCCGCGATTGCAGAGCCACGTCGGTGTTCTCGCCGTACACGGCGGTCGCGCCCAATTGAAGATAGCTTGCCGGACTCAGGTCCCAGAAGCTGGTGAAATTGCCGAGGAAGCTGATTCGGTTGCTGGCCTCGAACAGCGCCTCGTTGCTGCCGCGAGCCAACTCGAGCGTGAAGGTCTGCGTACTGGGGCCCAGCGAGAAGGTGGGCAGGACGACGGACAGGCCCGTCTGTATCAAGCCGTCATCGCCCAGAAATGCAACGGCCGGTAGCGGTCGGTCGACCTCGAACAGCGCGTGAGTGTGCCAGCGATTGTACAGGCCGATTTGCTGGCGGAACTTGCCGGCCTTGAGTCCGAAGCCGGGTAGACCTACCCAGTAGATATAGCCCTCCTCGATCTCGACGGGGGGATGCTCGTGCTCACCTTCCTCTCCCTCCTCTTCCTCGGGTAGTCCCGCGATCTCGAACTCGTTTTCGTACGCGACGAAAATCTTGGTGCGGGTGTAGGGGTCCAGGTCCGCCTGGAAGGCGAACTCGAACTCGCGCGGGACAGCGGTGACGTAATCGGATTCACCGGGTGGGGCGACGTAAAGGCCGAGGATGTCGCCCGTCACGCTGATTTCGGGGTTCAGAATACTGAGGTTTCTCGTGCGGCTCGCGCCCGTCGTGTCTTGCTCTTGCTCGCCGGCGGCGGCACGGGCGGCGGCCCGCAAGGCTTCCAACTCGGCGGCGGCGGCTTTGGCGGCGCTGTCGGCGCGCCCGCGAGCCATCTCGGTCAGCAGGCTGTCGAGGCGGGCCTCCAGCTGTCGAATCCGCGCTTCGAGGCTGTCCGCTCGGGTTTGCTGGGCGGAGAGACCTAGGGGTGTGACGGCAAGCAAAGCCACGACCAATGTCGTGCAGGCAGTGACGCGCATATTCAACATGTCCAATCCAGGCTTAGATCGCTTTGACAGTAACGTCTCTACGCACCCGGCGAAGATCTCGAAAAGGAAACTCGCTCGAGTCTGGCGGTGATGCGAGCGGACTGACGTCGCAAGTCAGGCCAGGCAAGGGGGGGCTCTGGCGAAACCGGATCGGTGCCGGTCGCGGCCGCGGTCGTCCCCGTCGGCGTCGAGGGTCTCTGAGAAGACCGGACTCGAAACGGCGGGCACGGGACAAGTTGGAGACAGCGAAAACGGAGCCTTGGCGAAGAGGACGCACAGTCTGTGATCGTGCGCCTCGAACGACCGATGGTCGTGCTCGGCCTCGACATGCGGTGTTCTGTGGAATGTGGTGGCCGCATCGAGGCGTAGGCGAGCCCCGACGACGGCTGGCAGTGCGACCAGCAGTAGGAAGGCGATGAAACGTCGTACGGTCAAGGCTTTGAACATGACAACGAGCAGGTTATCGACGGTGCCCCACAGGCGTCAAGGCTTCGTGTTGCTGCCGGGCAGCGAACTTCCGTATGTTTGAGGCGCCCAACATTGACAACGGATTCTCTGGCGAACTTGGCATGCACGTAACACCCTCGATCCTAGTCGGCGCGATGTCGCAGACGGTAGCGGCGGGCCCGGCGTCGCTGGCAACCGCTCTCGCCTTTGCCGCCCTGACGGCGGCCGGAATGTTGGCGGGGGTGTGGGCGATTCGGCGGTTCGAGCCATGGGCGATCCGCCACACGGCCGAGCTGATCGTATTTGCCGCGGGTTTGCTGGTGTCCGGCGCACTACTCCATCTAATTCCGGGCTCGGTAGAGTTGGTGGGAAGCGGCCAGGCGCTCGCGTGGACGCTGGCGAGTTTCCTCGTCTTCTATCTGCTTGAAGCGCACTTCATCCCTCACGTCCACGCCCGCGGTGAGTCCCCCATCGAGGATCATCAACACGCGCATTCGCACGACTCGCATGTGGGCGCGATGGTGATCTCGGGTCTCGGTATCCATTCCGTGGCCGACGGCCTGGCCGTTGGCGCCAGCCTGTCGGCCGGGGCGTTGCTCGGCTCGGTCGCTGTCTTGCTGGTGGTCGTGCACAAGCTGCCGGTTGGGATGGCGGCCATGTCGGCCCTGTATCATTCGGGAGTACCCGGACGGCGAGCCAGCTTGATCACAGCGGCCCTGGCGTTTGTCACGCCAGCCGTGGTGGTTGTCAGTTATTTCACTTTCAAGAACGTGTCGGAGGGTTTCCTGGGTGTGCTGCTGGCCTTGGCGGGAGGCTCGTTTCTTTATATAGGCGCGGCGGACCTGTTGCCTGAGGGACAGGCGAAGGGTAGGCCGGCGAACACATTCATGTTCTTTCTGGGCGCGCTCATCATGATCGTGATCAGACTGACGTCGCACTGAGGTTTTTTTCGGTCTTTGTTCAATTGACGCTGTGCCTGCGCGCTGTTAAGATTGTCATAGTCGGAGTGACGGCTGCAGCGACACATTCTTGAGCCAACACGGGAATGTGCGGGC
>JASFMO010000135.1:0-7857 GCA_050117535.1 Gemmatimonadales bacterium
AACACCGCTTCTTGTTGTTCGCCTCGAGCCGTCCGAGTCCCAGCGAGGACAGTTTGCACCTGCGGGTCAGCTTCCGCGGGAGCGATGGCCGCTTCGGCCCGGCACGGAACCTCAGTGAAGCTTTGCGATTCGAGCGAGCGGCGCGCTTTCCGTCGCTGTCTCCCGGGGGGCGCTATCTCTTTTTCCAGGCGGGGGACAGTGCCTACTGGGTGGATGCGGCCGTGATCTGGGATCTCTCGCCGTAGGAGGCGCTGATACGGGCCAGTGCTGGGGTCGAGACGCCGGCGGACAGTCGCGCCATCTACATTGACGACGAGGCGCCAGATGGTTCTTGTTGCCTGATTGTTACAATCGCGTGACGAAATTCCCGCGTTGACCACCGTACATTAGGCCCCGGTTCATTGCGTGATTCGAAGACCGCGCTCTTGGAGTTACTCAATTCCAGGAGGCAACAACAGGAAGGCGGAGAGCTGGATCGTGTGGGTCAGAATGTTGACTTGGACCTTCTCTTTGTTCGGGCTGCTCTGGAGCACCCCGGCGATTGCACAGGGATCGCCAGCCGCTGACGAGGGTCCGAGGCTGGTCGTCGTCGTGGTCGTGGACCAGATGCGCGCAGACTACCTCGACCGGTTCCAATCGCAGTTCGTCGGCGGGCTGGCTTGGCTGCTGGAGAACGGCGCCGTTTTCGGGGATGCCCATCACGACCACGCGGTCACTTCCACGGCTCCGGGCCACGCGACGCTCGCGACCGGGGTCTTCCCGGCCCGTCACGGCATCGTTGGCAACGAATTCTACGATCGCTGGGCGCGGCGGGCCGTGTATTCGGTGGCCGACAGCACGAGCGCGATCGTGGGGTACCCTGAGGCGGCCGGCCGTTCCCCACGCAACCTGTTGCGCGATGGCATCGCCGATTGGGTGAAGTCGGAATCGCCAGCCAGTAGGGTCTTCTCGGTGGCCATCAAGGACCGGGCGGCCATACCGCTGGGCGGCAAGGGCCCCGACGGCGCCTATTGGTTCCAGACGTCGAGCGGTGACTTCGTGACCGCGTCCTATTATGGGGACGGGTATCCTCGCTGGGTGTCGGCCTTCAACGCGAGCGACCGCGCGGAACGGTACTATGGCAGCAGTTGGACGAAACTGCTGCCCGATTCGGCCTACCGACTGTCGCGCGAGGACGACTTCGCCGCCGAGTCGGACGCGATGTCGAGAACGTTTCCCCACCGGTTTGCCGGTGGCGATAGCGCGCCGGGTCGCGAGTACTACGCTCAACTGCCCGAGACGCCGTTCGGCGACGAGCTCACGCTGGATTTCGCGGCCGAAATCGTGGCCAACGAGGATCTGGGCCGCGACGACTCTCCGGATCTTCTCCTGGTCGGTCTCTCCTCAGCCGACTACATCGGGCACGCCTACGGTCCCTACAGCCAGGAAGTGCAGGACTACTACCTGCGGCTCGATCGGATGCTCGGGGACTTCTTCGCCCATCTGGAACGGGCGATCCCCTCGGGTCGATTCGTCATCGTCCTGACCGCGGACCATGGTGTGATGGCGATGCCGGAGCAGTTGGCCCGGGACGGCGTTGACGCCGGGCGTACCGATCCGGGTCCGATCCGCGCCGAGATCCGAGTGATGTTGGAGGAAGCGATCCGGCTTGGGGAGATCAGCCAGGCTCCGGACGTTCATGAGACCGGCGGTCTGTGCTTCGACTTCGACGACGCGCCGAGTGCGAACGTCGAGGAAATACGGCTTCGGCGTCGGCTGGCTGAGTCTCTCCGGAAGGTGAGCGATCTGGGCGTTGTGTTCGCGTATGAGGAGCTGGCATTAGGATTGGGCGAGGGTGAGTTGTTCGCGAAGTTCACTCGTTCCTTCCACCCCAATCGCGGGGCCGACGTCGTCTACGCCCCTCGAGAGCATTACCTGCTCACCACGGGGAAGACGCGGACGAGTCATGGCTCGCCGTACGAGTACGACACCCACGTTCCACTCATCTTCGCCGGACACGGGCTCGGCCCGACGCGGATCGATCGCTTCGTGCGGACGGTCGACCTGGCGCCGACGCTGGCCGCGCTGATGGGGATCCAGGCGCCCGTGGATTTGGACGGCCGGGACCTGGGCCTGGCGCGCGATCCGGGCGCGAACCGATAGTCGGTACGGAATGTATCCACCCTAGGCACCGGCGGAGATCAATCGCGACCATATTCCAGGTCGGCGCAGCTGTTCTTCTCGTCCGCGGTCCAGCCGTCGAGATTCACACTCGCGACGGGGTCAAGGAGCCAAGCGGACGCAGCGTACGGCCGTGGACAGGGGCAGTGGCGACAGGCGACGGCGTCACGAGCATCGAGTCCGTGCAGCTGAGCGAGCCGATCGTGATCACGATCGAGGCGACCGTTCTGTAAAGACTCGCACGGGGACTGCCTGCCGACTGGCGGGAGCGCGCCGTATGGTTACAATCGTGTCACCGCCTTCCCAAGAAGGCGCCCGATATTGTCGATGGTCCAACCTGGGTTTTGGAGGAATCGATGCGTAAGTCCTCAACACCAGCACGAGAAGGCGGCGCGATGAACCGCCGCGCCTTCGTTCGGGCGGCTACGCTCAGCACCGCTGCGCTAGCCCTTCCGTCCCGCTTGGGTGCCGATCCCTTCGCTCCTGTACTGACGCGACTGCCCGGACGGCCGGTACGGATCCGCGGACAGGTGCGCACCGCCCGCGGTGGCGTCGGCGGTGTGGCGGTGAGCGACGGCCTGACTGTGGTCGACAGCGCGGCGGATGGGACGTTCGAGCTGATCGCGACCGCCGGACAACCGTTCGTCCAGATATCGTTGCCCGCCGGCTACGAGATTCCCACGAACCCGACGGGGACAGCGCGCTTTTACCAGACTATCCGGCCGAGCGCCGACGACGAGATGAGCGTCGTCTTCGAGTTGAGTGAGAGCGACCGGTCCGAGGACGATCACATTGTGCTTCTGCTGCCCGACCCTCAGACCGAGACCGCACAAGAGATGGCGTGGCTGCACGAGCAGACGGTTCCTGACGTTCGCTCGCTAGCCGATGGCTTAGGGGACCGCGAGATACTGGGCATCGCCTGTGGCGACATCATGTATGACAACCTGGAACTCTATCCCGATTACGAGCGAGCCGTCCAGCGGATGGGCGTGCCGTTCTTCCAAGTCGTCGGCAACCACGACCTTGACCAGGATAACCTTACCGACGAGGCGTCGACCGAAACGTTCTCGCGCCACTTCGGCCCGCGCTACTACTCGTTCGACCGCGGCGAGGTCCATTACGTCATTCTCGACGATGTCTTCTGGCACGGCTCCGGCTACATCGGCTATCTGGCCGCCGACCAGCTGGCGTGGTTGGAGGCCGATCTCGCCCGGATCGAAGCCGGACGCACCGTCATCGTGGCGTTGCACATACCGGTGCTTGGCAGCCGTCATATACGACGCGGCGAGCGGAGTCCGGAAGCCCCGCTCGCAGTCATGAACCGAGACGCTCTGTATCGACTGCTCGAGTCATACGACGCACACGTGCTCTGCGGCCACACGCACGAGAACGAGCACCTGTTCGAAGGTGGGGTACACGAGCACGTGAGCGGGACCGTGTGTGGGGCCTGGTGGAGCGGGCCCATCTGCGGCGACGGGACTCCCAGCGGGTACAGCGTGTATGAGGTGCGTGGCTCTCAGGTTTCCTGGCGCTTCAAGGCCACCGGCCACGGGTTCGAGCACCAGATCCGCGCCTACCCGCGCGGCGCGGAGCCGACGGCGCCGGACGAGATCGTGGCCAACGTCTGGGATTGGGATCCTGCTTGGCGCGTCGTCTGGTACGAGGACGGCGAGCGGAAGGGTGAGATGGGGCAACGCATCGGCCTCGATCCTCTCTCGGTGAAGCTTCACACGGGGCCGGACTTGCCGCCGCGACGCGAGTGGGTCGAGCCGTACCTCACGCGTCATTTGTTCTACGCGCCCGCTTCGCGCACGGCCGGCAAGATCAGGGTAGAGGCAACGGACCGATTCGGCCGGGTCTACTCGACGGACGTGCCAGTAACGCTCGAATGACGTCGAGCGCCACACGACCGACGTGGCGGCGGCGCAGCTCGGAAAGTAACCGATCAAACATGAAGTTCCTGGTCATCGGGCCAATGCGATCTGTGACAGGATCAATCGGCGTCTAGACCAGGCAAACGGTGATCAGGGGGAACGTTCGCGGCGGGGTTCGGCCGCTTGTTGCTAAGAGTCCGGCAGCGGACTGACCCGAAGGCAGTCGTCCCATCTAAGATGGTTGCGCCGTCAGAGCGGGAGCCGCATTATTTAGTCTATCGCTTCATGCTTGTGAGGCTATGCATGCCGGACTAGGGCCGTCTCGTGCATCCCCCCGCCGGACGACGGTCGTAAAGTAATTGTTGCGGCCATCCAATTGACTGATTCTATCGGCTTCAAATTGTGGAAACGCAGCAGGTCGCATCCACCCAGCCGTCGCGCGCCATAGCGATCATCATGGCCGCGGATAGCGGTCAGCGTCAGCTGTGGGCGGTCAGAGGCGCGGTGGCCATCGCACGGGGGCTGGCGCGAGATCATCAAGTAGTGTTGGCGGATCTCCAGCGTCGCGCGCCGTCGGCGCTGGCAGCCGTGCTGGATGCGGGGAAGGGGCCTGGAATCGTCGACGCACTGTTCCGCGGCGCCTCGTTCGCTGAGGCCGCTCGACGGCCCCAATTTGAGCCGTTCATCTTCATTCCATTGGGAGACAAGCCGCCGCCGCTCGCGACCCTTTATGGCCACCCGGGGTGGGCGAAGATCGCTCGGTCCCTGAGGGGCAACGACGCCGTCCTCCTCGCTTGTGCGGCCGCCGATGACTGGCTGGAGGCGGGTCCCATCACTGGTTTCGAGGCCTGCATAGTCCTCAACGCCAACGGAGTAGAGGTGCGGCTGCCACCACGTGCCAAGCGGATCGCGGAGGCCGTGGCCCCACCACGGATTCGGCAGGTAGCCCGGCGAGACACAGGGCTGCCGCAATCAGCCATGCGGCGATCCGATGCGGCAATCCAGGCCGTGGCCTCCGGATGTGCCCGTGGGGCCGAGGGCCAGGAGGCGGGAACCGAAGTCGAGCAAGGTGCTGAAGAGTTTACCGCTGGACTTTCGAACGTTCTTGACCGGCGGGTCGCGCGTCTCCCCAGCGGGCCGCGGTTCGTGCTATTCCCTGCGTCGCATGGCGAGCGTGTTCGGCGTCGCCGCAGGCACAAGCGAAGTAGGCGGAAGCGGGCGGCCAGGGTGGCGGTCACCGCGGCTCTTGCGCTGGCAGCGGCTCTCTCGGTGTGGATGGCGGTGTGGTTGGCCGTGATCGCCGCCAGCTGTCGCGCTCACGCCGATTCTGGAAGCATCGCAAGTGAGCCCGCGGGTTGGGAGGTGGATTTTGCAGGCGCTGATCGAATCGAGGGTGAACGCCCGGTCCGGAGCGACGTGTGGAGCTGCATGATCACCGAGGTCGAGTCGCGGTTGTTGCAGGGGGAATCGCAATGGTAGCCGTTGCTCGCAAGCCGGCTGATGTCTTTCGTCTTCGATTGGGCTAAAGCTACAGCGCCAAGTGAACCTCTCCGAACAACGATCTGAAGTACTTCCAAGCGGCCAGAGCGACTTTTCTCAGCGAACGACCCAGCCTAGGGCAAGCCACAGCGCTGCTGAGAGGGGCGCTCTGGCAGGGAGCCCGCCGTTCCTCTGACGGTGCGCGCTCGTATCGCCACAACACGACCGGCTGGGGGCGAGGTCAGGCCGTAAACCTCGATTGCCTGCCTGGCGTTTGCCAGGCTGGCGCTCGTGCGATACCATCTAGGCGTTTCTCGATCTTGGGACGTTCCACTCCGTCGCTTCAGGCTGGCGCGTGTGCCAAATATGGGTAGACCGAAGCCGTCCCGTGCCTGCCCGCATCGTGGAGGAGACCCATGAGGATTGGAAGTGCTGTCGCACTGCTGAGCGTGCTTGCCGTCGTATCAGCTGCCATGCCGGCTGCCGCCCAGCGGCCGCCCCAACGGCCCGCCGAGGCGTCTGTGGAGCCGCCAAGGCTGGCGGGCAGCGAAGCGGAGCTGTTGCCGGACGAGCCCGTGATCACGCAGCACAGTGCTCGGATCAACGGCCAGAACGTCAGCTACACGGCCGAAGCTGGCTGGCTGCCGATCCGTGAGGAAGGGAAGGTCGCCGCCAAGATGTTCTACATCGCCTACACCCGAAACGGGGTCCAGGACAAGAGCGCGCGGCCGCTGATCTTCTCGTTCAACGGCGGGCCGGGGACGGCCTCGGTTTGGATGCACATGGGGTACACGGGGCCGCGGCGCGTGGTCTACGATGATGACGGATTCGCGCTGATGCCGCCGGGCGGCCTGGAGGACAACCCGCACTCGATTTTGGACGCGGCGGATATCGTCTACATCGATCCCGTCGATACCGGTTTCAGCCGCATGGTGGAGGGCGAACTGTTACACCGCTACCATGGGACGATGGCGGACATCGAGTCGGTCGGCGAGTTCATCCGTCTGTTCATCCTGCGCAAGGACCGCTGGATGTCCCCCAAGTTCCTGATCGGCGAGAGCTACGGGACCACCCGTGCGTCGGGACTGGCCGGCTACCTATTGGACCGGCACCAGCTCTATCTGAACGGCGTGATCCTTGTCTCGATGACCGGGCTGAACGTGGATGCGGGAGAGGACGTCTCGTACGCGACGGCGCTGCCACATCTGGCGGCGACGGCCTGGTACCATGAACAGCTCTCCCAGGACCTGCAGTCGATGCCGCTGCGTGCCTTCCTCGATGAGGTCGAGGCCTTTGCCATGAGCGACTACCTGCAGGCGCTGGTGCAGGGCGATCGCCTGGACGACGGCGAGCGCGCCGACATAGCGCAACGGGTGGCGCGCTATACGGGGCTCACCGTCGACTACGTCCTGTCGACGAATTTACGGGTCAACTCGCGCCGTTTCTGGAAGGAGCTGCTACGTGACCAGCGCCTGACAGTGGGACGACTGGACAGTCGCTACCTGGGTATCGATCGGGATGCCGCGGGCGAGAATCCCGAGTACGATCCCGCCATGGCGGACTGGAATGGCGCGTTCAGCGATGCCGTGAACCGTTACCTGCGTGAGGAACTGGGCTACAACCCCGACTTGAAGTACAACGTCTGGGGTAACGTGCGGCCGTGGAACCGGAATGACGGCACGAACGTTGGGGAGATGCTGCGCGAGTCGATGCGCGAGAACCCATACCTCAAGGTGATGATCCAGGGTGGGTATTACGATGCCGCCACCGACTACTACAGCGCCGTCTACACGATCTCGCACTTGCAGCCGGGCGGCGAGTTCCGCGACCGCTTCCGCTTCTCGTGGTACGAGAGCGGTCACATGATGTACCTGCGCAAGCCGGACCTAGCCAACGCCAACAACGATCTGCGGGACTTCATTCGCTGGGCGCTGGAGGATGTGGCCGAGTACCCGCGCAAGGCACGGTGAAGTTAGAGTCGAACCTGAACAGGCGAGGGCCTTATGACTAAGAACATGGGAGCATTGGATCGCGGCATTCGGACGGTGATCGCGATCGTCGTCGGCTATCTGATTTTCACCGGCAGTATCACCGGCGTCCTGGCGGTCATCCTGGGAATCGTGGCGGTGGCGTTTCTGGTGACCAGCTTCGTGAGCTGGTGCCCGGCCTATCTGCCGTTCAACATCTCGACGCGGAAGCGGGGTGGGGACGGCGGCGCGGTGTGAGGGGATCTTGGCGGGGCCAGGTTGGCGGGTGGGAGATAAGAGGAGCCCCGGCGGGTGCCGGGGCTCTAGTATCACCGGTGACCCGTGGCGGGCATGCCGGTCACTCGACCACAAGGGTC
>JASFMO010000136.1:0-7851 GCA_050117535.1 Gemmatimonadales bacterium
TGTGACATGTCACGTGGCGTCGTTCGTGGTGACGGAACCCGAGTTCTTCCAGTCCGTCGGCCATAAGTTCGAGGCGATATCGTGCCTGGACGAGAATGGTCTGCCCGCGGAAGGGCCGTGCGCGAACGAGGAGCGGGACTTCCGTGCTTGCGTCGAGTGCCACGGCAGTGAAGAGGCCGCGCTGGGCGATTACGAGAAATTCCTCGCGGAGTTGAACGGCTGGCTGGACCAGCTGTGGGTCGACACCGACGAGAACGCGGTGATGGACGAGACGGATGAAGGATTGCTCCCGATGGTCGTCGCCATGGGTGACCCGGAGGAACTCGACCCATCGGACGAGCTGGTGACGGTGGCCGAGGGTGCCCTGTTCAACGCCCAGCTGGCCTACACGTCGGAGCGTACGTTCTGGGCTGATTTCGTGGTCTTTGATGTCGAAGTCTCGGCGCACAAGGCGAGCGGTAACGGCGCCCACAACCCCTGGCTGCTGGAAGCGCTGCTGAGAGCGTCGATCGATGCCGTAATCGAGCGTTACGGCCTGGAACCGTAGTCCAGAAACCGATCAGCTTCGGGCCAGAAGAATGCGCGCGCAGGTCGGCCGCCTCATCAGCACGCCGCGGGAAGTCTCCGGCGTCTGCCGACCGTCAGGATGGGGCGGTACGATCGCGCGTGTCACGGCAGCCAGACTTTTTTCGACTTTGCCCCCACCAATAACCCGGGATTCGGGAGGAAAAACGTGAGGGTCTCAGGCCTTTCTCCAACACGCGCCGATCCGTGCGGACGCGCACAGCGCCTTGGGGTCGCGTGCTTGGCCAGCGCCTTGGTATTCGGCAGTTGGGGCGCGAGCGGTCTCTTCGCGCAGCAATGGCGAAGTCGCATATCCTCGCGCGTGCAATACGTCGAAGGCATGACGCTGGTGCGGGACAGTGTTCCTGTCGACGAGACAACGGGCTCGGGCACGCAGCGCACGGCGGGCGAGATACCGGTCACCTGCTCGACCGGTGGCTCTCATTGCTTCTACTACCGGTCGGGACGGGTCGCGAATACGGCCCCGGCGGTCTTGGACGTCGACTTCAACATCTTCGGATTTGGGATCGAGGGGCTGCGTGGCTACGTGAGCACCCGCTTCCGCACCGACTTCGGCGATGATGAGTTCTGGCCCCGCGTGAACGACAACTTCGATCTGCTGGCCGGTTACCTGGAGTTGAACCGGAGCGCGTTCCGGGTGCGGGTCGGGCGTGACTATCAGGTCAGCGGCCTCGGTTTCTACGGCTACGATGGTGGCTCGGCAGTGTACCGCCTTCCGGTATGGACTGCCAACGTCGAGGTCTACGGGGGCTGGGGGCTAGCGCGCGGCGTGCCGGAGCCGATCAACAGCAGCGAGTTCGGCTCGCTCGGCATCTTTCAGCCACAAGAACGCAATTACCTGTTCGGTTTTCGGGGTTCGGCGCGCCCGACGCGAAACTCATCGATCGAGGCGATCTATCAGCGGGAGATCCCCACAGATGGCGCCGGCATCGCGAGCGAGAGGCTCGGCTTCGAGGCCACGTACAACCCCATTGCCGAGGTCTCGCTCCTCGGCCATGCCGACTACGACCTAGCCGCGAATTGGTGGGGCAAGGCCGGCTTGACCGCCAGTTGGACCGTCATTCCGGCGTTGTACCTCGAGGGACGGCTCTTCCGCTACCGGCCGGTGTTCAGCCTGCAGACGATCTGGCTCGCCTTCAGCCCGGTGCCCTACACCGGTTGGGGGCTCGCCACGGGCCTCTACCCGATTCGCAATCTGTCGCTCAAGCTCGAGGTGGAGCGGCGACAGTACGGCGATACTGGGGCGGAGGTGCCGTTCTTGAATACGACGGACCGTGACTGGCGCGTGGGCGGCTACTTCGCCTGGCGTCCGGGCGAATGGCTCGGTATGCCGTGGGATATCGATGGCGGCTTGTGGCGAAACTGGGGCTTCGGGGCGGCGCTCAACTCCGGGAACTTGCGTGTCGGCATACGCCCGCACGACCAGCTTTCCCTCGGGTTGCGCTTCACGGCGTTCCAGCAGCTGGAGGAGTTCCGTATCGACGAGGGGCGCGTCTGGGGTGCCGGGGCCGATGTCCGCTGGCGAACCCGGGGTGGTACGGTTTGGTTTTCCTTCGACAACTACGAACATGACCGACGCAATAACGCGGCTTTAAGCGACTGGAGCCAGCAGCGTGCGGCGTTGGGATTCTCCTACTACGTGGGCTCAGAGCCCGGGAGGACACCGTGAGGAACCATGCAACTTTCGCGGCGCTGCTGGTAGTCGCGCTTATCGCGACCGTCGCCGAAAGCAGCGTGGCACAGACAGGTGAGCAGCAGTTGCCGGAGAACCACCAGGTCGCGGACTTCCTGATGACTCACGGTGCGCAGGCCCAGGCAAACATCCAGCTGTGCGGCGTTTGTCACGCTCGGGACTACTGCAGCGGTTGCCACGTCAATGCTTACGAGGTCCCGGCCATCCAGGCGCTGGAGCCCGACCCTGAGGTCGCGGCCTACGTGGCTCGCAAGGCTTGGCCGGCACCGGCGAGCCATACGCCGTTCTGGCTCGACGGGCACAAAGCCGCCGCCGCTGGCATGACCGAGAGTTGCACCACGTGTCACGTCGTGGAGCAGCAGTGCCAGACCTGCCATCTGGGCTCGGAGACGCTGGAGAGGTCGAAGGACGCGGAGTATCGCCGGGACGTCGACCTCTATCACCCGTTCAACTTCATGCAGCAACACTCGGCGGCGGCCTTCAATCAGGAGACCGAGTGCGCGTCGTGCCACAACCCGGAGGTCTTCTGTCGAGATTGCCACTCGAATCTGGGCATGGCGAAGCAGGACTTCCGCACCGACGCCGGCTTCCACAACGAGAATCCCAACTTCCAGTTCGGCCATGGGCAGGCGGCCCGACAGGGGCTGGAGAGCTGCGCGGCGTGTCATGCACAACAGGATTGTTTGGTCTGCCACTCGGCAAAAGCGGGCCGCAGGGTCAACCCGCACGGTCCCGATTTCGACCCTGAGCACTTGAGGAGCAAGAACAAGGGGCTGTGCCTGTTTTGCCATTTCTCGGGGCAGGTCGATCCCTAGCACCGTCTGCCTAGACTCGCCAAAGAATAACGTCGCCGGGCATGCCGTACGTGCCCGGCGACTTCGCTTTCGCTGGCCGAGAATCTCCCGAGGCAGTATTTTCGAGACATACCTCTCCGAAACAACAGCACGTGCGTCTCGATCGGCGACCGCGCGGCGGTCGCGGGGCCCTGTAACTTGGGGGGCAAAGATGAACGGTAGGCTGTCGACGATGCGTTGGCTCGACTGGGCGACGTGGCGGTTGGGCCTATTCGTGGCACTGATCTGCTGCATCTCAGGCGTAGCGCAAGCGCAGGAACGCCCGGGCTTCACGCAGAACCCCATGGCCGGATCTCAGGTCTTCGGATCGAAGGGATGCGTGAAGTGCCACGCGGTGAATGGCTTGGGCGGCACGACGGGACCGGATCTGGGACACATCGCTCGCCGCCGGTCGTTCTACGAGCTGGCCGCCACCATGTGGAACCATGTCCCCCGCATGGGTGACGAGATGCAGCAGCACGGGATCGAGCGACCGCAGATCAGCGAGCGAGAGGCCGGCGATCTGATCGCCTTCCTCTTCACGCTCGACTACTTCGACCCGCCGGGCGACGTCGAGAATGGGAAGCGGCTGTTCAGCGAGAAGAAGTGCGTCGTCTGCCACCAAGTCGGCGTGTACGGGGGCGTCGTGGGCCCGAGCCTCGATCACCTCGGTCAATACGGTTCACCGATCCTGGTCGCCGCCTCGATGTGGAACCACGGGCCGACCATGGCGGAGCTGATGGAGGAGCGGGGGGTCCCCCGGCCGACTTTCACGGGGAGCGAACTAACCGATCTGATCTCCTACCTCGAGTCCGCGACGCCGGCATCGCTGGCCGGCCCGCTCTACGTCCTGCCCGGCAATGCCGAGGAGGGTCGTGTGCTGTTCACGGAGAAGGGTTGCATCACGTGTCACAGCGTACAGGGCGTGGGCGGTCGCATCGCCCCGGACCTCGCCGAGCGGGGCCAGCAGTGGGGACTGACCGAATTCGCGGCGGCGATGTGGAACAAGGGTCCGACTATGGCGGAGACCGCCAGGGCGCGTGACGTCGACATTCCTCAGCTGGGTGCGGGAGAGATGGCCGACCTGGTTGCCTATCTGTACTCGGTACAGTACTTCGCGGAGCCGGGCGATGCCGAGAGTGGCCGGACGCTGTTGGGCGCGAAGGGCTGTTTGGCGTGTCACTCTCTGGAGGGGCAGGGCGGCGGAACGGCCGCCGACCTCAGCCAGCGCATCGGGATGGCCTCGCCGTCCGAGGTGGTTTCGTCGTTGTGGAATCACTCGGGGCTGATGGAGGCGGCGGACAGCCTGAGCGTGAAGTGGCCGAAGTTCAGCGCGGCGGAGATGGCGGACATCGCGGCCTTCATGCAAACCACAGCGAATCAGAGGTGATCGCGCGACGATCGGAGGCTCGAGACCGGAGTGTGCGGCCCGTCGGGCCGATGCCCAGTTGAGACTATACGGGACAATTATGGGTAGCCCATGCTGGGTCATGGCGGGGTGTTCTGTCCCGGATGGGGCGCGCGATGGCGCCAATACCCCGACCCGGTGGGAGTATACCGCCAAAATTCCATAAAATCCGCCTGGTATGAATGGTGCACGGTGAGCGGCGCCGTAGAGCTTCGCTACGCCGGCCGACCGGCCCTCGGGCGCGGTGCCGGCCAGGCGAATTTTACCCGCTCTCTGGCCCACTACTGTGCCGGCACGTCTGGAGGTAAAGCCCGATGGAAGAACCGTTGCCGGTGAATGACACGGATGAGCCGAAGTGGGTCCGGCGGCGCGAGGTGGCCAGTCGGCTCAAGACCGTCGAAGGGCAGCTCCGTGCCGTCCGCCGCATGGTGATGAGCGGGGAGGAGTGCCTGGTGATCGCCACGCAGGCGGCCGCGGCTTTGGAGGGACTGCGAGGGGCGATGAAGATCGTCCTTCGCAACTACATGGATGACTGCCTCGAACCGGAAGCCGTCGAGTGCAACCGGGAAGAGGTCTACGATCAGTTCATCGGAGTGTTGGAGCGTTTCATCCGTTAACCCGGGAGGTGGGTTCATGAGGGCAGTAACTCGTTCGCGGCGACAGTGGTTCAAGCTGACGCCTCTGGCCGCTTGTTTCTTGGTGGTGTCGGTCGGCGCGTGCTCGGACGATGACGACGAGCCGACAGGCACGCCCAATCCGCCGGGGTCGTTTCAGATCACCGCCGAAACGGTTCGCGACTCGGTGAAGGTGATGTGGGATGCCCGGACCGACACCGATTCATTCAAGGTCGAGATCAGCTCGAATCCGACTTACACGCAGTGGGTGGCCGGGACCGAGACGATGGCCGCCTTTACCAGCGACGACGGCGTCGAGGACGGCACCGACTACACGGCGGCGGTCACGGCGGTCAACGAAGGCGGCGAGACCACGAGCGGCAACTCGCCCACGGTGACGACCAACTTCACCCGCGCGGGCAAGTCGTGGTTCTACAGCGCGTCGCCCAACAACGGATACGAGACGCTCACCGGCATTCCCTACGGCAATCTGCCGTGCCAGGGGTGTCACCGCCCGGATCAGCCGGTCGGTACGAATGGTTGCGAGAGCTGCCACGACACAGCCACGCCGGAACTGGGCGCTCAGGTCGACGCGTCGCTGGACGGCGTCTGCGGCGGCTGTCACGGCCGCCAGGTCGCGGAGCGCAGTGCACCGGCGAATTACACCGATGCCCACGACGCGGTGAGCGGCGGCGACTGCATGTACTGCCACACGATGGAGGACATGCACGGCGACGGCACCGAGTACAACTCGATGCTCGAGGATGGAGCCATCGACGCGAGCTGCGACGATTGCCATACCGACGTCTCGGGCGTCGGCGGCTCGTACCACTCGATCCACGCCACGTCGGTGGACTGCAGCACCTGCCATATGCAGGGCGTTGTGACGTGCGCGAACTGCCACTTTGAGGGACAGGTTTCGGTTCCCGAGACCAAGATGGCCCGCACGCGGATCGTCGACTGGATGTTGCTGGTGAACCGGAACGGCAAGGTGCACCCGGCCAATGTCCAGACCCTGGAATACCAGGGCGAGACGTTCGCCGCCATGGCGCCGTTCTATTCCCACACGATCGCCAAGAACGCCGTCACGGGCTGTGGCGACTGCCACGGCAATGCCAATATCACGGCGCTGACCTCGGGCGACAGCACCCTCGTGGTGATGGAGCAGGGCCCGGCGGATGCCAATGGAACGACCCTTGTTGGCGTGGGCGGACGCGTCCCAGTGCCGTTCTACTACGAGGGCAAACTGCTGTTCGACTTCGTGCACTATGATGGCGCGACGTGGACGTTCGTGGAGCGAGGCCCGGATGGCTATCAGTTGCTGTTCGGCACGCCGCTGACCGAGGCGCAGCTGAACGCGATCAAGTAGCGCGGCGCGCTGAAGGCCAGAGCACGTTCTCCGGGGTGTGCGTGTCACATTGACACACGCACACCCCGGAGTCTTTTGGACTGCCATGGGCGAACGTGTTGACTCGGAATCATTTCGGGACGTGGCCGGAGTGCCTCTTGCCTCGGGTCCGAATATTGCCTAAGGTCTTGCCCGGTGGGCAGCGGTCTGAGAATGACGCGTGACGCCCGAGATGATTGTTCGCCGGTGTCTTGCCGGTCCGAGCCGAGATTGGAGGGAACTAAGACATGAATCGACGTACGGTCGCCTTTCCCGTGCTTCTGATGATCGGCGCCTTCGCCGCCCTCGCCTGGGCGCAGGAGGGGTGGAAAACGCCACCGGCGATGTCGCACGAGGCCGAGGGCCGCGCCGAATGCCTGATGTGCCACCAGGCCGGGGGCATGAAGCCGGTCCCGGAGGATCACGCGGGATTGGAGAACGACTCCTGCCTGATGTGTCACGCGCCCGACGCGGCGGTTCAGACAACCGCTCCGTCCGCGATCCCGCACGAGCTGGAGGGTCGCGAGGACTGCATGATGTGCCACCAGACGGGCGGCATGAAGCCGGTTCCGGCGGACCATGAGGGACGGGCCAACGAGACGTGCGGTCTGTGTCATAAGCCGGCCGGGTGATCGGGGGCGAAATCGAAAGCCCCTCTTCGGGGCGGTCGGACTGTCGGCCCCGGCGTGCGCTGCCGCCGGGGCCTTTTTTTGTCTCAACGCAGGCCCGGCCCCGAGTTGACTGTAGCAGATTGCCTCGATCCGGCGTTCCCAGCGTGCTGGCACGTATTTTCCCCATAAGTCCGGCGGGAGTCCTCGTCGGACAGGCGCTGTCGGTGCTTGAGGCCGCCGCCGCGGTCGTTTGAGGCTTCGACCATGGTTGTGGGGGGGGGCGCGAAGCTGTGCATGAGTTGTCGCTTGCCCTGGAAGTTCGATCCATATGCGAACGGGAGGTCGCTAAGCTGCCGGAACCGCGGGTTACGGCGGTCGGGGTCGAGGTGGGGGCATTCTCGGGTATCGAGGTCGAGACCCTGCGGTTCTGTCTGGAGGTCGTGATGGCGGAGCGGTTTGACGGGATCGAGTGCCAGGTCACGCGAGAGCCCGGCATGGCGGTGTGCCCGAAGTGTGGGCTCGAGTTCGAGGTCGAGCGTGCACCGTTCGAGTGCCCGCAGTGCGGCGTTTTTGCCCGCGGTGTGTCGGGTGGGCAGGGCCTTCAGGTCCGCTACATCGAAGTGGAGTGAACCATGAGCCCCGAGCGAGTTGAGGTGAAGGAGAAGGTCCTGAGTGCCAACGATCAGGTGGCGGCTGAGACTCGAGAGCGGCTCTCGGGCC
>JASFMO010000137.1:0-7813 GCA_050117535.1 Gemmatimonadales bacterium
CAGACCGTCGTGAACCACGTTACCGAGAGAGACGAGGATCATCCCCTGATGGTGCGTCATGTAGGCCCGGACCACGGCCACCCGGGCCTGCTCCGGCAGCCGCGAGGGGGTGTAGTCGAGCGCTTCGTAGAACCCGTAGGCGCCGAGAGCCTCGGCTTGCTCGAGGCGGGCGAAGTTGTTCAGGGCCGCTCGGGGATCCACCATGGCCGCAAGCGCGGTGGCGTAGGGTGCCACGACCACGTCCTCGAACAGCCCGCGCTTGAGTCCCAAGCCGGGCACGCCGAAATCCGAGTACTGATACGTGAGCTCCAGGTCGCGAACGTTGTAGCCCGATTCCGAGACCCCCCACGGGACTCCCCGCTCCGCGCCGTAGCGGATCTGGCGTCCCACTACGAGGCGACTGCTCAAATCCAGAAGGCTTCGGGCCGGCTGCTCCATCACGAGCAGCGGCATCAGGTACTCGAACATCGAACCCGACCAGGAGACGAGGGCCGCACCGCGCCCCACAGGTGTGAGGGAGCGGCCGAGCAGGAACCAGTGCCGCGGTGTAACGTCGCCCTTGACGACGGCCACGAAGCTTGCCAGCCTGGCCTCGGAGGCCAGCAGATCGTAGCAGCTGGGGTCGAGCGTGCCATCGGCGATGCGGTAGCCGATCGAGAACAGCTTGCGCGAGGGGTCGAACAGCAATCTGAAGTCCATGGCTTGGACCATCTGCTCGGCGAGCAGCGCCAGGGCGGAGAAGCGGTGCCTGAGGGAGGCAGCCGCGGTCCACGACGCTTTGAGGTCGCCGAGAATTGGGTCTCCAGCCTCCCACTCCAGAACGTCGGCGCGCTTTTCGGTCACCTCGCGAACGGCGCGCAACAGGGCCGAGAGCCCCTCCGCTGTCGGGCTCCTGGCGACGAGGGGTTCGAGAAACCATGCGAAGCGGGCGAGCCGATCCGCCCGGCCCTCGTCTTCCGGGGCCACTCCCGCCGCCGGTCCTTCGGAGTAGAGGCGCACGCACCATGGCACGGTCGTATGGAGGTCGCGCGCGTGGCTGCGGACCGAGTTCCGAACGGCCGTCGCCCAGGTCAGGACCTCGGACTGCGAACCGTCCATGACGTCGCTCACGAGCGTGCTGGCGATGTCCAGGAGGTTCTCCGCCTGGACCTCCAGCTGCTTGAAGCGGCGAACCCAATCGGGAAGCGAGGATGGTGGATCCTTCAATAGGTCCGACAGCGACTCGGCCGCCTCGATCAACTGCTCGGCCGTGACCGTCTGCGTGCGTTGAGGATGCTCGGCCTTCTCCAACGATTCGAGAAGCAGCGCGAGAGCGTCGCCGATCCCCTCGAGGATTTCCGAGCGCAAGAGTGGGCGCTGCATGAGGCCGCGGCACGCCTGAGCCAGTGCGATCAGGTGTCCCGCCAGATTGCCGCTGTCCACGGTGGACACGTACATGGGATCCATCGGCCGGAGATCCCGGGTGTCGTACCAGTTGAAGAAGTGGCCGCGCACGCGGCGCATGTTCGTCATCGTGTTCAGCGTGGCCTCTAGCCGGTCCGCCGTATCCAGAATCCCGATCCAGCCGAAGTCGTGGGCGACCGTCGAGCTCAGGAGATACAGGCCCAGATTCGTCGGCGACGTGCGGTGGGCTTCGACGGGCTTGGGGTCTTCCTGGAAGTTGTCCGGCGGAAGGGCATTCCCCTCATCGTCCACGAACGTCTCGAAGAAGCGCCACGTCCGGCGCGCGACGAGCCGCAGTTCGCGCGTCTCATCGGGCGAGAGGATCTGCTCCTGCGGGTCCTTCAACGGGAGACTCATCCACCGGGCGAAGAAGGGCGACAGCAGCCAGACGAGCACCAACGGCGTGGCCACGGGCCAGGCTCCCGGCTTGAGCATGACGAAGAGCGCGCCGGCCGCGATGGCAAGAACCACGCTCCAGCGAAGGTGCCGGTAGAAGCTGCGCAGCCTGAGGTCGACTCCGTATCCCGCCTGCGCGGCCGCGACCCATTCGAGGAGGTTCCGTTTCGACACGTAGAGCCGCCACAGGGTGCGTACCACCGCGTCGACCATCAGCCAGGCCTGGTGTGCCAGCATGGTGATGGCCAGGAGCGTCTGCGTCAGGGCCACGTAGATGTCGTGGGAGACGGCGCGGAAGTGGTTGCGCTTCGATATATCCCATCGCCTGGGGATGAGGCCGTCGAGAACCGGGATAGAGGCGGGCACCGCCACGGATCCAAGGAACAGCCCGGTCCAGAGGAGGGGAGGAACGGCGGGAAGGGTCCAGGCGGCCACCGCCATCAGAAAGCCCGAAGGCGCCGCCATGCTGCGGCGGAGATTGTCCACCATCTTCCAGCGGGCCTGGGCGGGGATGCGGGTCCGCTGCTTCCGCCCTGCAGCGTCGCGTGCATGGCCGAGGATCCAGGGCAGCAGCTGCCAGTCGCCGCGCACCCAGCGATGGTCGCGGCGCGCGGCCACCTCGTAGTTGGCGGGGAACTCTTCGAAGAGTTCGACGTCGGTCACCAACCCGGCGCGCGCGAAGGTGCCCTCGAACAGGTCGTGGCTGAGTAGCGCGTTCTCCGGGACCTTCCCCTCGAGCGCCGCCTCGAACGCATCGACGTCGTAGATCCCCTTGCCCGTGAACGACCCCTCCTCGAAGAGATCCTGATACACGTCCGAGACCGCGGCCGCGTAGGGGTCCACCCCCCCGGGACCCGAAACGATCCGCTGGTAGGTCGTGCTTCCCGGGCCTGTGGGCAAGGACGGCGTGATGCGGGGCTGCAGAATCCCGTAGCCCTGGACGACACGTCCCCGCCGGGGATCGAAGCGCGGCCGGTTCAACGGGTGTGCCATCGCGCCAACCAGGCGGTAGGCGGTTCCCTTGGGAAGCCTTGTGTCGACGTCCAGGGTGATGACGTAGCGGACACCCTGCGGCACCGTGGGCGGCTTTCCGTCTACCGGGACGAACGAAGTGTCCTCAGCGCCGCGAAGCAGTCGGTTCAGCTCGTGGAGCTTCCCTCGCTTCCTTTCCCAACCGATCCACTTGCCTTCCTTCTCGTTCCAAAGACGCGGACGATGCAACAGCAGGAACCGCTCCCCGCCTCCGGGCGCAGTCCCGTAGCGCTCGTTGAGTTGCGCGATGCCGTCGGCGAGTGCGGCGAGCAGAACCTTGTCGTTGGGCATGCGCTCGCTCGGCGCGTCCGCCCAGTCGGTAAGGAGGGCGAAGTAGAGGTGGCCGTCGGAATTCGCCAGGTAGTGCACTTCGAGGCGCTCGAGCTGCTCTTCGATGTCGGCCCGGCTCGTGACCAGCGTGGGGACGACGACCAGGGTTCGCAGTTCTGGGGGCACGCCGCGGGCGAGCGCGAGCTTGGGGAGCAACGTCGGTGGAACGAGAATCGGAACCAGGCGATGAACGAGCGAAACGGCGACATCCGAGGCGGGCACGAGCCCGAGGAACCCCAGCAGGACAAGGCTCCAGGAACCTGCCCCCGCGCTCCAGGTAAGGAACAGAGGGACGGAGAGCAGGAGGCCGGTGAGGACGGCGATTCCTCCCAGGTAACCGGCGATCGCGAGGGCGCGCATGGCGCGGCGGAGCCGGATTCGCACGGGGACACGAAAACCCAAGCGCCTCTCGAAAGCCCTTCTGCCCGAGGAGACGAGGAAGTACCCCGGGTCTCCCTCGGCACGCGCGGGAACACCGGGAAGAACCGGCTCGCCCTCCTGAAGCTCGGCCTGATCCGTCTTCGGATGTCCGTATTCCCGGGCGGCGGTCTGGGCCAGGACAATGGCTTCTTGTGCCACCTCGATCTCCGATCGCCTTGAACGGCGGGAGAGCAGCTCGATTTGGGTGCGATACTCGTTGCGCGTCGCGAAATCCATGGCCGCGAACCCGGGAGAGGCGCGCAGGACTTCGTCCACCAGACTGACGCTCTCGAAGAACTCGAGCCAGTCGATGGAGGACATCCAGCGCATGCTCGTGATGATGTTCCGGACGGTGACGTTCGCCGCGCCCTGAGCATGGTGTTCTTGGGCGACCACTTCGTTGGCCGACGTACCCTGGGCGCTCAGCTTCTCGTTCAGCCAGGCCAGGGCCGGCATGATCGAGGGATCCTGGTCACGCAGCCGCTGGATAAGCTGTACCGCGAACGCGTCGGTCAGAGGGGCGTCGTCCAGGCGGCTCAGAACATCATCCGCATGTTCCGCCGGCTGGCCGCTCAGGCCCAGCAGGCGGTCGGCCAGCTCGTCGGCCCCGGCCCGCGCCTCGCGGGCGCGGACGATCTGCTCCGCCAGCCGCCGCATGTTCTCCACGAGGGCCACGCGGAGGTGGATGGCTACAGCCCAGATCTCGCCGATGGTAAGCGGCTGGACGCGCTGGTAGGCGCGAACGAATCGCTGCAGCGTCTCTAGGTCGAACCGGCTGTCGGTGTGGGCCACGTAGGCCCACGCCAGGGCATAGACGCGAGGGTATCCGGCGAGGTGGCCCTCGGCGATCTTCGGCAGCAGGCGGTAATAGCCACCCGGGAGGTGGTCGCGGATCGCCCGGAGCTGCTCGTCCACGACGAAGAAGTTGTCGAGCAGCCACTCCGAGGCCGGTGTGATCTCCCTCTTCTCCCGGACCGCCTCGACGATGTTCCGGTAAGCCCCCAGCAGCGCGCGTTGGTTCTCGTGGACCCGGGGGAGCAAATTCTTTCCTTTGGCGGGCTTCTCGGTAGTGCGCTGGGCCGCGGCCAGGCTCTCGGCGTGTTGCTCCAGGCGCTCGCTGCCGAAGAGCTCGGCGCGGATCGGTTCATCCACCTGAGTGGGTGCGATGCCGGCGTCGATGGTGCTCAAGCGAGTCCTCTTAGTTCGCCACTGAACTTGTCCGTTGGCACCGACGAGAGGCGAGAAACGACGCCGAAGCACCGGGAGGTTGGAGTGGCAATCGAAACGTCTCTTCCGGTCTGTCGTCGGCTTGATGACATCAAGCCCGTCGTACGAGATTCGCTGTCAAGCTACGCGATCGGGTGCCGCGGCGCGAGACTGGCCAGGCGTGCGCGAAGGCGCCCACTCTCAAACAGAGAGGAATCCGACCGCTAGGCCGAGCGCAGCGTGAGCGATCCCGAAGCCTTTCGCCCGCGCCTACCTCGCTGCGCTTTCGGACCCGGCAAAGATACTGGCGGCGGTCACGGCGCTCCACGCTCCCAACGTCTGCAGCACTTCCTCCGCCAGCGAATATCGTGTGCAGCTTGGCCCGGATGGTCTGGCGCCGCCCGGGTCCGGAGCCGATAATGTAGCCCGAATCCGTCCATTCCACCCGGGAGGAATCCATGCAGCAGAGAGCCGCCAACGTACCGAGAAGCGCCTTTCCACCTGTCTTCTGGGTCTCGAACGGCATCGAGGTCCTGGAGCGTTTCGCCTACTACGGCATCTACTTCGGGTTCGGGATCTACATGGCGTCTCTGGGCAACACCCGGGCCCAGCTCGGGATCGTCCAGAGCATCTTCTTGCTCCTGTCCTACGGTGTGCCGGTGATCTCGGGCACCTTCGCCGACCGGTTCGGGTTCAAGAAGGTGCTGATCGTATCCTACCTGGCGTACCTGCCGGCCATCCTCCTGTTGATCTTCACGAAGTCGTTCTCCGGCATCGTCCTGACGATGCTTTCCATCGGGCTGGCCGCCGGGATCTTCAAACCCCTGATCGCCGCGACGGTTCGTGCGGTGACGGACAAGACCAACAAGACGCTGGGCTTCGGGATCTTCTACGCCATGGTCAACGTGGGTGGGTCGTTCGGGCCCATCGTCCTGGGCAAGCTGAGGGCCATCTCCTGGGACTACGCCTTCATGGCGGCGGCGGCTTCGATCGTCGTCATGTTGATCATCACGATCTTCTTCTACGAAGAGCCGGAGCGGGAGATCGAAGGGGTGACGCTGGGCCAGAAGTTCACCGACATCGGGATCGCCCTCTCGGACATGAAATTCACGCTGCTCCTTATCTTGCTGGGCGTGTTCTTCTGGCTTCCGTTCTGGTGTTTCTTCAACCTGTGCGCCGTCTACGTGGACGGGAATCTGGACACCGCCGGATTGTACGAGTGGATGCAGGCGGTCCTGGGAACCGGGATCGCCAATTTCTTCTCGCACGTGGACGAGGATGGGGTACGACGCATCCTGGGTGAGACCATCTCCCACACCGGATGGATCATCATGGTCCTCCAGGTCTTCGTTTCCCGGGTGGCCGAACGGTTCAAGGCGATGCCGGTCTTTCTATTCGGGATGCTGCTCCTCGCCGTAGGCTTCGGGATCATCGGCTACGCCAACATCTCGGCGCCGGGCTACATCTTCCTGGGGATCATCATCTTCGCCGTCGGCGAGATGGCGGCGTCGCCTCGCATTCAGGAGTACATCACGTGGATCGCTCCCAAGGAGAAGGCGGGACTGTACATGGGGATGAACTTCTTGGCCGTCATGATCGGGGCCGCGCTCAGCGGGGTGACTTATACCTCTCTCTACGGCGACTTCGAAGCGATGGGGAACCCCGAGTACGTCTGGTACGTCCTGGGCGCCCACTCCGTCTTGGCCATCGTGGTCCTGAACCTGTTCACGAAGCTCACGGGCGAGCTCAAGGAACGAGAGGAGTAGCGGACTCCCATGCTCATCAAGGAAAAAGTCGATCAGGCGATAGGGATCCTGGGGGAATACGAGACCGACTGCTGGATCACCTTTGTCCGCGAGAGCGGCATCATGCGCGATCCGATGATGGACTACCTCTGCCACGCCGACATGACCTGGCACTCGGCCTTCATCATCACCCGGTCGGGTGAGACCCACGCCATCGTGGGGCAGATGGAGACCCGTACGGTGGAAGAGATGGGGGTCTACGGCAAAGTCACGGGGTACGTGGAGGGGATAAAGAAGGACCTCCAGGATGCGCTGAAGGTGCTGAACCCGGCCACCATCGCCGTGAACTTCTCCGAGACCAGCGAAGCCTGCGACGGCCTCACCCACGGGATGTACCTGACCCTGCGCGGAATGCTGGAAGAGATCGGCTTCGCGGACCGACTGATCTCGTCGGAGAAGGTCACGTCGAGCCTCAAGGCCCGGAAGACCGACGCGGAGGCCCAGCGGATGCAGAAGGCGATCGGGCACACGCTGGAGATCTTCTCGCTGGTGAAGGACTTCATCGCGCCCGGTAAGACGGAGAAGGAGATCGCCGCCTTCATGACCGCTCAGGTGGAAGCTCGCGGCCTGACCGTGGCGTGGGATCCCTCTCACTGTCCCGCGGTCTTCACCGGGCCGGACACGGCCGGCGCCCACTACCAACCCACCGACCGGAAGGTGGAGCGAGGTCACATCCTGAACATGGACTTCGGGGTGAGGGTGGAGGACTACTGCTCGGATATGCAGCGAGTGTTCTATGTGCTGGAGCAGGGAGAAACGGCGGCGCCGGACGAGGTGATGAAAGGGTTCGAGACCATCGTCACGTCGATCGAGATGGCGCGGCAGGCGCTGAAACCGGGGGTCCAAGGGGTGGAGGTCGACAGGACGGCCCGGGACTACATCGTCTCGCAAGGCTACGACGAGTATCCCCACGGCCTGGGGCACCAGGTGGGCCGCTTCGTCCACGACGGCACGGCCCTGCTAGGGCCCGCCTGGGAGAAGTACGCCAACAAGCCCTTCGAGCCCATCGAAGAGAACATGGTCTTCACCATCGAGCCGCGCCTCACCGTCCCCGGCCGGGGCGTGGTGACCATCGAAGAGATGGTACGGGTGACGGCCGAGGGGGCCCAGTTCCTGGCCGAGCCTCAGAAGGAGCTGATACTCGTCGGCTGAAGCGTCCGGCAGCAGAAGCCGGGTTGAGG
>JASFMO010000138.1:0-7809 GCA_050117535.1 Gemmatimonadales bacterium
CCGGAACCCATCTCGTGCCGCCTCGGCGGACTACACGTGCAGCGCCCGAGCCACGCCCTCATGCACCGATTCGACGCTCTCTCCGCCAAGGTCCGCGGCCCCCGTTGAACTCGGGACGCCACGAACGACCCGGCCTGGATGCCAGGACCGGGCTGCTGGCTCGAGATCGCCGTGGAAGTGTAAGGAGGGTTTTTGGTAATCGGCGCGCGGCTAGCCGGCCCCGCTAAGCGTGGGAGACCGCGCCTCGCCCCTTGGGCTCGTCTGCCCGCCGTCGCCGCTGATGCCAAGCACGTCGAGCGATGGTTCCTGCGGCAGGTCTCTGGCCAAGAGACCCTCCAGCGCCCGCTGCATGTGCGAGAGCCCGAGCAGCATCACGCTGGCGATAATGCACGCCGATGAGAGAAGTTCAGAAATCCGCTCCACCGGCAGCTTGAAGAGGTCGCCCAGGGCACCCACGAGATAGAAGACCAGGGCCAGTCCCATCAGGATGAGGGCGGGCCGCGAGGCGAGGATCGTCTTTCTGAATCGGGCTAGGAAGAGAAAGGCGGGAACGGAGTAAAGCAGGATGATCACGTCATCCGGCCGATCCACGAAGGGAAGCTCCGCTAGGAACATGAGGTTGTGGCCCAGCGTCTCGTGGATACCCAGCAGTTCATCCGCCGCCAGCCAGCTCATGCCTAGGAACATGAGGATGCTGAACCGGAAGAAGTCTCCGCGCTCTCTGCCCTTCAACCACGCGTACAGAACGCCAAACGTCAGAGATATGAACGCCACGCCGACGAGCATGAAGGCGTTCAGCACATCCTTGTCTAGTTGGTGATCGGGTTCGATGAACAGGTCGAAGGACCCGAAGAACCGGACTTTGTACACGAGGCCACCAGAGTGCGCCAGCAGTCGCCCCTTCTCCAGAACCTCATAGTTTTCGAGTATCGTCAGGAAACCCGTGAATGCAGCCAACACGAGCACCGCACACACGACGCCCAACCGGCACCATGACCGGGAGAAGAATCCTGCCACCAAAGCCCTGACTCGCCTGATCAGCGGTCCCCTCACATTCCGTATGCCGAAGCTTGTGACGACCTCACGACTGTAGCCCACACGGACGAAAGGCCGATACGAACGTCGAGCCGAGTTGCCTGGCTCTCTGGCGCTGACATTCCTGAAGACCGACGGGAAGTCTCGATAACCGGGAAGGCTTGCCACCTTCTCGCGCGCTGCCGACCGGGCGGATTCATGGTCGACTCAAGTGTAACAGGCAAGTAACGTGCCGTCCGTGCGTCCACAGCCTCGAGGCACGCTACTCCCGTGAAGACCTCCCCTTTCTGTGGGCACCGGCCGGCTCGAGCCGGCGCCCAGCCCTTGAGATTCTGCTCCCAACCGTATAGCGTCCCTCGGCTTCGGTCATTTCTACCGCTAACCGGGAGGAAAGGGTTCATGAACAAGCGAGCCATGCGTTGGCTGACGCCGACGCTTGTTGTAGCGATATCTCTGGGCTCTGTCGGCAACGCCCGAGCCCAGGAGGAGGATGAGCAGAACTGGGCGTTCACCACCGAGATCAGCGGCGTCTGGACCGCCGGCAACTCCGAGTCCAACACGCTAGGGCTGGCCGCCACGCTCAGCCGCGAATGGACTCGGAGCCTGCTCAAGTTCGAGGGAGGCGCCATCCGCACCGAGTCCGGCACCACGACGCGCACCGCCGTGGGCACCACCGACGACTTCGAGGTGGTGAAGGAGACGGTCCGTACGAAGACGGCAGAAAACTACTACCTGCGCGGAAAGTATGACTACAAGTTTAGCGAGCGTTTCTATGCGCTGGCGGGCGCCGATTGGTTGCGCAACACCTTCGCCGGAATCGATAGCCGGCTGCTGCTGGCGCTGGGCGCCGGTAACATCTGGCTCGACGGCGAACGAATGCGGCTGACGACGGACTACGCCGCTACTTACTCTTTCCAGGAAGACGTCATCAAGAACCCATTCATCAAATCGGACTTCCCCGGTGCAAGACTGTCGTATGATTTCTGGTGGCAACTGACGTCGTCCACCGAGTTCGAGAGCAAGCTGACCGGCGACTTCAACCTCGACACGACGGATGATATTCGCCTCGACTCCGTGAACTCGCTGCCCATTTCGATTAGCTCCAAGCTCGCCTTCAAGCCGAGCCTGCAGATCCTCTGGCGAAACGACCCGGCCTTGACCGAAGTCGACCTCGAGACGGCGGCGGGAGAGCCGACCGGCGAGACCGTTCTCGTCCCCCTCGAAAAGCTGGACAGCTTCTTCACAGTGGCGCTGGTGGTGAAGCTCTAGTCCATTCGCACCACGACCTCGGCGAGCCGCCCTTCGGTCCCGAATCCACGCTCGGGGCCGGAGGGGGTCTCGGTCTATCGCACTTCAGCGAGATCCGAACTCGAAGCCAGCGATCCTTCGGCCACTGCCGCTACCGAGATGTCGATTCCGAAGTGATCCGCCAGGTAGGCGGTGAGAGCATCCGCTAGCGCCGCCGCGAACGCGGCTCGATTGGACGCGCTGTCACGTAGGCCGTTCCAGTGCGCCTCGATCTGCACGCCGCTGATCGAACCGCCGTCGCGCGATCCGTGGCGGCGTGTGTTGTATCCACCGGTGTAGTACGGATGCCCCCCGGGATTGGGATATGTCGGGCTCGGCACCGCCGGAAAGCCATGCTCGGACAGCAAAGCCCCCAAGCTCACATCACCACGTACCAGGGCGGCGAAATCAGCGCCGGCTTCGAGGGCGAGCTTCCGGATGCTGCTCTTCTCGATGTACTGCGGCTGCTCGAGTTCGTCGTCCGATAGAGATAAGTCGCTTGACGACAGCAGGTAGCCAAGCTCGATCCGCTGGAACGCGTGGCCGTGACCGTGTAAATCGACGTACAGGCCGCGACCGTAGGCTCGCGATGTGCTTCGCTTTGCGGCATTGATGAAGTGGTGATACTCGTACCATGCCTGATTGGCGTAGCTATTCCCTTGCGCCGCCTCGACGATCTCACGATTCGCATCGAGCTTCGACCGGTGCAGGTGGCACACAATGATGTGAGCATGGCGGCCGGTTCTTTGGTGAATGGCCTCGCCGATCGCCCGGGCCAGTTCCTGGGTCCGTCGGTCCTGCGCGGTCACGCCCCATGTCCGATCGGGAATCTCTTCCGGCTCTGCATATCCGCCGTGCGGCGCCGACAGCACAATCGGCAGATCGCCGGCTATGTACTCGACGTAGTCGTTCCGGCCAAAGTAGACGTGGCCAGGATAGTAGTCCTGCACCGGGACGAGGCGAACCTCGAGCTTCGCCTCCCCGCGTGCCGATCCTGCAGTCGCCGTGATCGTGGCGATTCCGGCGCCCTCTGCTGTGGCCACGCCCGTGACCGCGTCGATGCCGGCCACCAACGGGTCACTACTGAGCCAAACGACGCCGGCGTTCTGGACAAGCCTCCCTCGCTCGTCCTCGACCTGGGCATTGAACTGCTGCGTGGCCCCAACATTCTCGAGGAGAGCGGCGGTTGGCCCCACGATGACACGTGCGGGAAGCGGCGGTGCCATCACGGCTTCGCCACCACAGCCGACCCAGACCGCCACTGCCACGGCCGCAAGATAGACCGCCAGCCGCGCTCGAATCGGCAAGTGGCTCGAGTATTCGCTCACAGTAGCAATCCTACCATGGGGCTAGCCGCTTCGACATATCTAGACGCCGCGACGAACAGCCGCGCCCAGCGATGTGACTCCCGAACGGGCGAAAATGCCAAAGCCGTGCCACGATTCCTCAGTCCTGTTAGTTTCCCTCAAGCTCGCTGAACCCCGTGCCGCCCTCTTGCCGAAAGGCAGATTCATGTTGAAGAGAAACCCGCTCACCCTCCTGGTCGCCGCCACTGTCCTGGCATCATGCCAGCGCGAGCCGGTCGACTTCATAAGGGCCAACCAGATCGGTTACGCGCCGGATGCCCCGAAGGTCGCGGTTGTATGCTCTCTCAAGGAGACGACGATCGGGCAGTTCACCGTCCGCGACGATGCGGGCGACGTCGTCTACGGCCCGGCGCCGGCGGAACCAGCCCGACCGTTCACGCCCTGCACGGCCGTACACCGGCTCGACTTCACCGCCCTGCGCCAGCCGGGAACCTATCGCCTTCACGCCGCCGGCACACGCTCACGACCGTTCGCCATTCGCGCCGACGTCTATGCCGGCGCGGCCGACACGCTCCTCGTCTACATGCGCCAACAGCGGTCCGGCTTCAATCCGGTCTTCAACGATTCGGTACATCACAAGACCGACGGAATCATCGTGGATCACCCGACCCGTGAGGGCGAGTTCGTGGCGGTAGCCGGCGGCTGGGCCGACGCCGCCGACTACCTCCAGTACGTGACGACCTCGGCCCACGCCACGTTCTCGATGTTGATCGCCTACCGGGACCACCCCGGCGCGTTCGGCGATGCCTATGCGGCTGACGGACTACCCGGCGCCAACGGCATCCCCGACATCCTCGACGAGGCTCGCCACGGTCTCGAATGGTTGTCGCGCATGTTTCCCGGCGATGGGACCGTCTTCAATCAACTGGGTGATGACCGGGATCACGTGTACGCCGACCTGCCGGTCAATGACTCCTCCGATTACGGCTGGGGTCGCGGCGGCCCGCGTCCCGTCTACCCCTGCACGGGCAAGCCGCAGGGACTGCTCGAGCACAAGAATCGCTCGACAGGGATCGCATCCACGGCCGGCAAGTTCGCCTCGGCGTTCGCTCTGGGCGCCCAGCTGCTGGAGGACGGGGAACCACTATACGCGGAAGGTTTGGCGACCAAAGCCGTCGCTGCCTACGAGATCGGGCGAGCGAATCCGGGCGTCTGCCAAACGGCTCCCGCCCGAGCGCCCTACTTCTACGAAGAGGACAGTTGGGCCGACGACATGGAACTGGCCGCGGTCGAACTCTACGCCCTCACGGGGGATCAACGCTACCTCGACGAGGCGATCGCGTACGCCGCTATGGAGCCCGTCACACCCTGGATGGGGGCTGACACCGCGAACCACTACCAGTGGTTCCCGTGGCACAACTACGGCCATTACGAGATCTGGCGACACGGGCCGCCGGAGGTGCAGGACGTCATGGTCGAGTACTATCGCCGTGGCCTCGAGGCTGTCGCCGGCCGCGCCGACAATGGATTCCGCGTGGGTGTCCCATTCATATGGTGCTCGAACAACCTCATGGCGTCACTCGCCACGCAGGCGTTGCTCTACAGAACGATGACGGGCGACGACGCCTATCGGGACATGGAAAACTCCGCCGTCGACTGGCTGTTCGGCGCCAACCCTTGGGGCGTTTCGATGGTGATCGGCTTACCGTCCGACGGCGTGTACCCGCTCGACTCGCGCGACCTCGGTCTTCAGTTGACCGGCGGTCTCGTGGACGGGCCGGTGTACCGGTCGATCTTCGAGAACCTTCGCGGCATTACGCTTTACAGCGAGGACGAGTACGCGCGCTTCAACACGGGACGAGCGGTCTATCACGATGACTACGGCGACTACTCGACCAACGAGCCGATCATGGATGGGACGGCGAACCTCGCCTACTTGCTGGCGGCGGCCACGGCCCGTTGACCCGCCGCGCCTGTGCTGCGGCCCTCGACTAGTCTCGCTAGGCTGGCAAACTAGCGCCCGATGCGCACCGGCAGGCGCTTCGCTCCCCACGTGCCGGGGGGGCCATCGAACACGCCGGCGCAAGGAGTCCCGCACGCGACGCAGCGGCCGTCATCGTCTAGGCTCCAAGCACCTATCAAGTACCAGTCGCGAGCGATGAGCGTTTGCCCGCACGCGTGACAGATCGTGCTCCCACCCTCTATGTCGTGGACGTTGCCGGTGTAGGCATAGCGCACGCCGTTACGCATGGCGATCTGGCGCGCGCGCTTGAGCGTCGCCGGGGGGGTTGCCGGGACGTCCAGCATCTGCCAATCGGGGTGGAAAGCCGTGAAATGCATGGGGACATCGGGCCCCAGTTTCTCAACGACCCAGGAGGTCATCGCATCGATCTCGGACTCCGAGTCGTTCTTGCCCGGAATGAGCAAAGTCGTGAGCTCGAACCAGACCTCGGTCTCGTGTTTGAGGAACGCCAGCGTGTCCAGGACCGGCTGGAGATGGCCCTTCGCCAGCTGCCAGTAGAAGCTGTCGCTGAAGGACTTCAGATCCACGTTCGCCGCGTCCATGTAGCGATAAAACTCCCGCCGCGGCTCGTCGCAGACATAACCCGCCGTCACGGCAACCGTCTTGACCCCGCGCTCGTGACAGGCCTTCGCCACATCGACGGCGTACTCGTGGAAGATCACCGGATCGTTGTACGTGAAGGCCACGCTACGGCAGTCGAGATTTACCGCGGCCTCGGCCAGACCTTCCGGCGATGCCCTATCCGCCAAACGCTGCATCTCCCGCGACTTACTGATGTCCCAGTTCTGACAGAACTTGCACGCCAGATTGCAGCCGGCGGTACCGAATGACAGGACGGGCGTGCCCGGCAGGAAATGGTTCAACGGCTTCTTCTCGATGGGATCGACACAGAATCCGGAAGAAAGGCCGTACGTCGTCAGGACGATCGCATCGTCCCGACGCATCCGGACGAAGCACATCCCCCGCTGTCCCTCGCGCAGCCGGCAGAACCGCGGGCAAAGATCACACTGGACCCGCCCATCATCGAGCGTGTGCCAGTAGCCGGTGGGGACTACCGAATCTACCATGTCCATGGTATCAGACCGAGCCAACTCGTAGTGGACCACAACCGTTCCGAGATGTCGTTATCAACAGCCGAAAGTCCTCGAGTTACCACTTCTACTCCAAAAGCCGACGTTGTCTGTCCGAGGTTCGTCATCCAGCATCCTGACCAGTACCACAGTAACGATATAGCTGAGATTGGATATCCGACAGCGACGGTGTTGCGGCTCGCTCGGCTCGTTCATCTCGGTGTCGATCGCTTGCCGATCTCGACCCAATAGCAGCATCTTGAGTGTATGACGCTTCGCTACTGTTTCTACTGTGGCCGTTCGCTCGCGCAACGGGGTACGGAGGGAGATTTGCGACCCGGCCTGCGGACCGCTTTCGACCCCGAGCGGAGGCGCGTCTGGACGCTGTGCGATCGCTGCCACGGCTGGAATCTCTGGTACAGGGAGGATCGGTTAACCGCGCTCGCTCGTCTCGAGCGTGCGGCAAGCTCCGAGGCCCGGCTTCTCTATCGGACCGAGAACGTCGCCCTCTTCGAGGAGAGCGGCCGCGAATTGATCCGCGTGGGAAAGACGCCGCTGCCCGAGGAAGCGTGGTGGCGATACGGACGCGAGCTGCGTCGCCGCTACGCGCGTTACCGGAGCCGTTTCTCCAAGGTAGGCGCGGCCACCTATGCCGCCGTCTCGCGCTTGGGGACCGGCTTTGGCCTCTCGAATCTGACCGGCGATTTCAGTTTGGAGGACGACCTTTATGCCGGTGTCATGCGCTGGCGCCGATTCGGCCGCACGGCCTGGAGCGGTCGCGCGCCGTGCCCACGTTGTCACAGCGTGCTGCTGAAGCTCTTCTACTTCAGATCGCGATACCTGACTCTACTACCCAGCGACAAGGGGCAGCTCGTCGTCGGCCTGCCATGCATTCGCTGCGATCCCGGCGCCGATGACGAAGGCTACAGGTTCGAGGGCGAGCTCGCCGAGCGCGTCCTGCGGCGCGTGCTGGCCTACCAGCACATCGATGGCGCCTCGGAAGATGAACTGCTGGCCGCAACGGCCCTCATCCGCGAAGCCGGCTCGGCACAGCAGCTGATCCGCGACCTGACGGCGAAACGAACAC
>JASFMO010000139.1:0-7800 GCA_050117535.1 Gemmatimonadales bacterium
ATGCACTGTATCAACACGATGCCGAAGGCTCTGCGACCTGGCGACGACCGCGGCGCGACCATCCTGCTGGGCGCCAAGGCACCCATCGTCGAGGGCGCGATGCTCTCCTCGGTCTTGATCCCCTTCATCAAGATCGAGCCTCCTTACGACGAGATCAAAGATCTGATCGAGCGTATATGGGACGTTTGGGGCGAGCACGGCAAGAACCGGGAGCGGGTCGGCGAGTTCATGCAGCGTGTCGGGCTCGGGAACTTCCTCGAGGCCATCGAGGTGGAACCCATCCCGGAGATGATCGCCCATCCAAGAGAGAATCCCTACGTCTTCTACGAAGAGTACTTCGAGGCGGAAGAGGAGGTTGAGCAATAATGGCTACGGAAAGACTGACTGACATCGGGCCTCCGAGTTACGAACTGTTTCTGCCCCCCGTCATCAAGGCGAACTACGGGAAGTGGAAGTACCACGAGATCATCAAGCCGGGCGTGATGGTTCATGTGGCCGAGTCCGGGGACAAGCTGTACACGGTGCGGGCCGCCTCACCCCGTCTAATGGGCATCAAGCGGATCCGAGCGTTCGCCGAACTGGCGGACAAGTACTGCGGTGGTCACCTGCGGTTCACCAGCCGCAACAACGTCGAGTTCTTGCTGACCGACGAGTCCAAGATCGATTCATTGATCAAGGACCTCGATCAGCTCGGCCACCCCGTAGGTGGCATCGGCAACGCCATCTCGAACGTCGTCCACACACAGGGATGGGTGCACTGCCACTCCGCCGCGACGGACGCGTCAGGCGTTGTGAAAGCAGTTATGGACGACCTGTGCCACTACTTCACAGGCCAGGAAGTGCCGGGCAAGCTGCGCATCGCGCTGGCCTGCTGCCTCAACATGTGCGGCGCTGTTCACTGTTCGGACATCGCGATCCTCGGTGTGCACCGCAGGCCGCCGCGCATCGAGCACGACACGCTCAACAAGCTGTGTGAGATTCCCAACGTGATCGCCTCGTGCCCGACGGCGGCTATCCGCCCGGCGACAGTGGACGGCAAACCCTCAGTCGAGCTTGCTGAGGAACTTTGCATGTTCTGTGCAAACTGCTTCACGGTTTGCCCGTCCATGCCAATGGCCGACGCGCTCAACGACGGCGTCTCCATCTGGGTCGGAGGCAAGGTCTCGAACGCGCGCTCAGAGCCGAGATTCTCCAAGCTGGCGATCCCCTTCCTGCCCAACAATCCGCCGCGTTGGCCGGAGGTGGTCGAGGCCGTTCGGAACATCGTGGAGATCTGGGTCAAGAACGCCCGCAAGTACGAGCGAATGGGCGAGTTCATCGAGCGTATCGGCTGGCCGCGCTTCTTCAAGATGGCAGGAATCGAGTTCCAGAAGGAGCATATTGACGACTTCAAGTATGCGGGCCTCACATACAAGCGGTCCGCGCAACTCAGGCAATCCTAGGAGGCACGCGATGGCAGTAACGACGGAGCAAGTCGCGGACGCCATGTATGAGCTGGTCGCCGAGTACCAGGGCAAGAAGAAGTTCAAGGCCAGCGATCTGACCAAAGCGATGATCGAGAAGTTCGGCGAAGACGAGGTCGACAAGAAGCTTTGCAAGGCCGCCATCCGCACCTTGATGGACTCCGGCCGGTGCATCTACACCTACTTCGGCGGCAGCTTCATCGAGCTTCCGCCGGAGGAGGGCAAAGAGGGCTGAGCTTAAGCCAGGCTCGCGGTCGCGAAACTTGGAATGGGATGCGCATTCCCTGCCGTTCCGGTCAGGGAATGCGCTTGGGAGCAACAAGCGTCTAACACGTGCGGCACGGGGTGACCTATGGCTGTGAAGAAGGTAAAGAAGAAGAAGGGCTTAGGAGCGAGGGCGTTTTCCAGCGGTGCCTCGCGTGAGCAGTCGCCTTTGCGACCCAAGCACGTCGAGAAGAAGCCGCCGTGTCACGTGACCTGCCCTAGCGGCAACCGGATCCGCGAATTCGTCACCGCCATCGCTCAGGCCGAGCGCCTGAAGAAGCCGCTGGACCGGGCCTTCGAGGAAGCCTGGCACATCTACACGGACACCAGTCCCTTCCCCTGCGTGTGCGGGCGCGTTTGCCCCGCTCCCTGCGAGACCGAATGTAACCGGGTGGAGCTCGAGGGGGCGGTGAATATCAACAAGATCGAGCGAGCGATCGGCGACTACGCGATCGAGCATAACCTCCCGCTCAAGATCCTCAGCGAGGAGAAGAAGCCGCAAAAGATCGCCATCGTCGGCGGTGGTCCGAGCGGCCTGTCATGCGCGTACCAGCTCGCTCGACGGGGTTACGGCGTGACCGTGTTCGAAGCGCAGGAGAAAGCCGGCGGGATGCTGCGCTACGGTATCCCCGGCTACCGACTTCCCGAGTCGGTGCTCGACACCGAGATCCAGAAGATCCTCGACGTCGGCGTCGAGCTCAAGTGTAACGCCAAGATCGGCAAGGACACGGACCTTGACGAGCTCAAGGCCTCTTATGATGCCGTCTACGTGGCCCTGGGCGCCCAGCAGGGCGTCAGTTTGGGCGTCGAAGGAGAGGATGCCCCCAACGTGTTCAGCGGCGTAGACTTCCTCAGCCGGTTCCATCACGGCGAGAAGCTCGAGCTGGGCAAGGATGTAGTGGCGATCGTCGTCGGCGGCGGCGACACGGCCATCGACGCCGCACGAATCTGCAAGCGCCTCGGCGCCAACGTGACGATTCTCTACCGCCGCACTCTGAACGAGATGCCGGCGATCAAGGAGGAGGTCGAAGAGGCTATCAAGGAGGGGATCACCATCGAGTTCCTCGCCGCGCCGATCGGTTTCAAGAAGGAGAACGGCCGCGTCGTGGCGATGCGCGCCATCCGCATGGAGCTGGGCGAGCCCGATGCGTCGGGACGTCGGCGACCCGTCCCCATCGAGGGATCGGAGTTCGAGATCCCGGCCAGCGCGGTCATTTCCGCCGTCAGCCAGGCGCCCGACTTCACCGGTTTCGAGGCGCTCATCGATGGAAAGGACTGGATTCGCGCCGACGACCAAGGTGCCACGAAGGTGGAGGGCGTTTGGGCCGGCGGCGACGTGACACAGCTCGGCCTCGTGACCACAGCGATCGGTCATGGTCGTCGGGCCGCGGAAGCGATCGACCGCAACTTCACCGGGAAGCCGGCTGAGGTCGACAAGCGGCCTTTGATCCGTAGCGACAAGATGCTCCTAGATCACTACGAGAAGCAGGAGCGCGGTGAACCCACAGCTATCGACATCGACCAGCGCATGGATGCGGTGGACCTCGAGGTCAACCTGGGGTTCACTCAGGAACAGGCGGTCGTTGAGGCCCAGCGCTGCATGAGCTGCGGTTACTGTTTCGACTGCGAAAAGTGCTGGATGTACTGCCAGGATCAGGCTATCGAAAAACCGATGCAGAAGGGCCAAATCTACTCGTTCAAGATGTCGAACTGCACGGGCTGCAAGAAGTGCGCGGAGATCTGTCCCTGCGGCTTCATCGAGATGGTGTGAACCGTGGACGTCCCCCGGATTCTGATTGCCGGGGTACGGGGCGGTAGCGGAAAGACGCTCATATCTCTGGGACTGCTGGCGGCCTGGCGTACGTTGGGCCGCCAAGTGGTTCCATTCAAGAAGGGGCCCGACTACATCGACGCCGCCTGGCTGACACGGGCGGCGGGACAACCCTGTCGGAATCTCGACCTCTTCCTCATGTCCCCCGAAGTCGTCACGAGCTCCTTTAGCGGCTCGGCCTCTGGAGCCGATGTGGCCGTGATCGAGGGGAACCGTGGTCTATTCGACGGCATGGATGCCCGCGGCAGCTACAGCACGGCCGAACTGGCCAAGTTGCTGCAGACGCCTGTCGTCTTGTCCGTGGACTGCACGAAGGCGACGCGTACCGTGGCCGCTGTCGTACTCGGCTGTCAACAGCTCGATACGCGCGTCCCACTGCGAGGGGTGATCCTGAATCAGGTGGCGGGTCCACGGCACGAATCCGTGCTGCGCGAGGCCATAGCCGGCATCTGCAATATCCCGGTGCTGGGCGCGATTCCCCGGATTCGTGAACGGTTCTTTCCCGAGAGGCATCTGGGCCTCGTTCCACCCGAGGAACACGGGCAGCTCGAGAGCGCGATCGAGCAAGCCATGGCGGTGGCCGAGAGACACCTCGCTCTTCACGCCATCTGGGACCTGGCCCGAGAGGCACCGCCGCTCGAGGCGCAACCGAAGCCGGGCCCGACGCCGGGTACCGAGCCGCACGCGGCGGTGGCGCGAATCGTCGTGCTCCGTGATGCCGCGTTCCAGTTCTACTACCCCGAGAACCTCGAAGCCCTCGAGACCCACGGCGCGCAACTGATCCGAGTCTCTCCGATAAGCGATGCGGCGCTCCCGGAGGTGGACGCGCTGTACATCGGCGGCGGCTTTCCCGAGACCCTGGCCCCCCTGCTGTCCGAGAACAAGCCGTTTCTCGGCTCGCTGCGCCGCAACATCGAGCGCGGACTGCCGGTGTATGCCGAGTGTGGCGGAACTGTCTATCTGGGGGAGAAACTGCTCTTCGAAGGCAACGAGTACCCCATGGTGGCTGCCCTGCCCGCCGTCTTCGCCTTCGGTGTTAAGCCGCAGGGACACGGCTACACCGCCGTCGAGACTGTGGCGCCGAATCCCTTCTACCCAGTCGGCCAGAACCTGCGAGGGCACGAGTTCCACTACACGTACCTGCAGTCGTCAGCGGAGGGCCTCGACTTCGCGTTCAGAGTGCAGCGCGGCCACGGTTTCGACGGCCAGCACGACGGCCTCTGCCATCGCAACCTGTTGGCTTCCTACACCCACGTGCACGCTCTCGGGACTCCCGGTTGGGCGCCGGCGCTCGTGCGGGCGGCGACTCGCTTTCGCGGCGCTAGCCGTCCTGCTTAGGAGGCGCGCGGACTGCGAGTCGCCGGGGGCTTCGCTGCGGCGGAGCCCGCCGTCGTGCGACTATGGGTTTTATTGATAAGTGGATTGGTCGGATCCGCTTGAAGCCATCGACAGCACCCCCAAAATCGTTGACTTTAACTTTCCCGCGCCGTACCTTGCGGTAGTTCCGGCGATAGCCCCAGAGATTCCATAAAATCAATAACTTAGCCACCGAGCTATGGATTCTCTGCTCACAACGGGCGAAGTCGCCAAGCTTTGCGGAGTCACGCCGGACGCCGTCCTCAAGTGGATCAAGAAGGGCAAGCTGCCGGCTACCCGCACCGCCGGCGGGCATCACCGCATTCCTCTAGAAGCCTGCGCCGCCCTCGGCCTAGGCACGCCAGCGCGTAAGGACCCCGGAGCAAGTGTGGCCGCTCCGCCAGACGCGCAGCGCTTCTCACCGCGTTGCTGGGAATACTTCGGGCAACCGGGCGCACCGCCCGAGCCCTGCCGCAACTGCCTCGTTTACCAGGCACGCGTAGAGCACTGCTACAAGCTGGCCGAGTTGGGGGACCCGGCCGTGCACCGTTGCGCCTTTTGCCGCACAGATTGTGTGGATTGCCCATTCTATCGGGCCTATCGCGGGCTGGCGACAACGGTTCTAGTGATAACGCGGGACCGAGCGCTCACGCGCCGGTTGGAGTCCGACATCGATGCCGGCAAGGTGTCCCTGCACTTCGCCCGAACCGGCTACGAAGCCTCCACGTTGATCGGCACCCTGCGTCCCGCGGTCGTGGTAATGGACAGTCGGCTGCCGGACGTGAGTGAAGGCAGCCTGGCGGATTCCGTCGCGAGCGATGATCGAATCCCCGGTGTGAAGGTCTTCATAGCCCAGAGCCCGGGAGATAATGGGGCGGAAGGGAGACTCACAGTACCCACCGTCGCCATTCCCTTCACTGCCGAGCGAATCGAACGGTTGGCCGAGAGCGTCCTGGGCACAGGTCGAGGAGAAAGAGGCGACGCTGCGTAGGACCGGCTGTCGCCGCGTCGCCGTTTGGCGCGGCCAGCGGTCTGACAGCGAACGACGGGAGGTTCTAGTGACCAACGCAACTGCGGTTGGCTTGGAGGTCAACCGGAGCACCATCCGCCTCATCAGAGACGATGTCACCGATATCGACGTCGATGCTTTCGTTTTCTATGCCCAAGAGGATCTGGCCCTCGGATCGGGCTTTGGAGGCGCGATCGGCGTTCGCGGCGGTGCCTCGGTTCAGAAGGAATTGGAGTCTCTCGCCCCAGTCCCTCTCGGCGAGGCAGTCGTCTCATCCGCCGGGAATCTCAAGGCTGACTACATCATCCATGCCGTAGGGCCCAAGTTCCAGGAAATGGACACGGAAGGCAAACTGCGCACGACGGTGGTGAACACACTGAAGCGGGCGGAGGACATTGGCGCCGAGCGGCTGGCCTTTCCGGCGATGGGTTCGGGCTACTACGGGACCCCGGTGGACCTTTGCGCGCGAGTGATGCTGGAAGAGATCCGACGTCATCTCGAAGGCGAGACCGGTATCAAGGAAGTGGTGATCTGCGTGCTCGACACACCACAGTACGACGCCTTCAAAGCCGAAATCGAGAACAAGCCATGAGCGAGTTTCTCCACTTTTCCGAACATACGCTGCAAGAGATCGCGCTGGGCTTCATGGCCCTGGTCTATACGACGCGCATCGTCTGGTTCCTTCGTTTCAAGGCGGGCGGTGAGCGCCAGGCGGCCACCGGCCCCGCGGGAACGACCCCGGCCAGAGGCATCCTGTATTCCTGGGCCAACGTCGCCATGCCCTGGGCGATGGAAAGCACCCGACGGCACTACCTCATCTATGCGCAGTTCGTCATCTTCCACCTCGGGGTGACCGCCGCCATCGGCCTGTCGTTCATCATTCCCTATGCCCCGGGCCTGCTCGAAAGTCAGGCTCTGGTGGTGGCACTGCAGATGATCATCGCTGGAGCGTTCCTGGTCGGCATGGTGAGGATCATCCGGCGCATGCGCGACCCCTACATGCGCGCGATCAGCTCACCGGACGACTACTTCTCGCTGGCGCTGCTGACCGTTTGGTTCTTCTTCGCAACGTTGGCGGTGCCGAATCAAACCAGCGGCGGTGAATGGCATCTGTTGGGCTTCTTCATCCTGACGGCGTTCTTTCTGGTCTATGTGCCATTCAGCAAGATCTCTCACTATCTCTACTATCCCTTCACGCGCTACTACCTGGGCAAGACCATGGGTTACCGGGGAGTATACCCGGTCCGGCGTGCATAGGCGACCGTAAGCGGAGACGGAAAGCGAAGAACCGATGAACGACGAGAGCACTAGATCGTACAAGGCCGAGCAAGTCCTAGGGCGGATGGGCCAGAAGCTCAACCGACAGATGGTGGGTTCGCTGCTTGCCTGTGTACACTGCGGAATGTGCACCCAGTCCTGCCATTACGTCCTGGCGAATCCCGGTGACCCGACTTACGCGCCGGCCTACAAGGGCGACCTGATCCGCAAGCTGTTCAAGCGTCACTTCGACTGGACGGGTCGGCTGGCGCCCTGGTGGGTGAAGGCTGGCAGTGTCTGGACGGATGAGGAGCTGGAGGAACTGAAGGACACCGTGTTCGGCAAGTGCACCAACTGCCGGCGCTGCTCCTTGAACTGCCCCATGGGCGTCGACCTGGCGACGTTCAACCGGATGGCTCGGGGCCTCCTGGTCTCGGTCGGAATCATGCCCGAAGGCGTGGCTGTGGTCAGCAAGGACCAGTGGGAGATCGGCAACCAGATGGGCGTGCTGAAGGAAGATTACATCGACACGCTTGACTGGATGTCGGAGGAGCTGCAGGACGAGCTTGACGACCCGACAGCCGTCATTCCTATAGACCAGTTCGATTGCGACGTGGTCT
>JASFMO010000140.1:0-7788 GCA_050117535.1 Gemmatimonadales bacterium
CACCACAAGCACCGCGTCGTGCTCCTCGCACAGCGGAACCAGACTCGGCAGATCCGCGATATCGCCTTCCATGCTGAACACACCGTCGACGACGACCATGCGATTGAAACCGTTCCGCGCCGACTCGGCTTCCGCCCCGAACTGCCTCCGCAGCCCTTCTATATCTCCGTGCTTGAAACGCACAACGTCACCGTAGGCCAAACGACTACCATCCACGATGCTCGCATGATCCAGCTTGTCCAGGTAGACCCGGTCGTTTCGGCCGACCAGCGTCCCGATGACCCCCAGGTTCGTTTGGAACCCGGTGCTGAACACCAGCGCCGCGTCTGTCCCCATGAACTTCGCCAGGCGTTCCTCGAGCTGATCATGCAGAATCGTGTTGCCGTTCAGAAACCGGCTGCCCGTGCAACCACTCCCATACTGCTTGATAGCCTCCTGGGCAGCCTCGACAATGCAAGGGTGATGCGTCAAGCCGAGATAGTTGTTCGACCCGACCATGATCTTGCACTCACCGCCAACGAACGCCTCGGTGTCATTCGAACCTTCGATCGGCACGAAGTAGGGGTAGTACCCGGAGGCCATGACTTCGCGGGCACGCGTGAAGCTGTAGCATTTGTCAAAAAGGTGCATAGTGCCCCAGAGAGCTTGATATCCCTCAGCTATAAGCGCTAGATTAGTCCGACCCTGTCGGGTGAGCTACGCCCGATTCTACCCGCTCAGGGGCGCATTAGCAAGGATTGGCTCCCCCACCCGACGCTGCAACCCGATACCTTCGCCTGCGGGCGGCTATGGGCCTATGACACGCCTTAAAGGCAACCGCGGCTTCACCCTCGTCGAGATCCTCACCGTCCTCTTGCTCATTGCCGTTCTCGTCACCATCGCCTGGTCGCGCTACCAGCGCTCTTTCGAAAAGGCCCTCGTCGCCACCATGGTATCCGACCTTCGCAACTCCACTACGGCCCAAGAACTGTACCACAGGCTACACCTTACGTACGCTCCTAGCATCGATCTGCTCAACATCGACCCGAGCCCGACAAGCCGCATTACCGTCACCGAGGCCACAGCCCGCGGTTGGGCAGGCTGGACCGAGATCGAGAGAGTGACGGATCGTTGCGAGATCTACGTCGGCGACGCAGCTTCGCCCCTCGGCATCGCCAGCGCTTCCGAGCAAGTCAGCTGCGCACGGCCATAGACGATTCCGGTGCGGAACTCCCGTCGTCGCATCGGCGTTCGCTGTTAGGTGACTGACCTTACGCAACGACGTCCAACGAGATGATGAACGAAACGACGGACTCACCACCGCGAAGCGAGATCTTTGACGCGGTCGTCATCGGCGCGGGAGCCGCGGGGTTAGTCACCGCCTCCGGGGCCGCCCTGCTCGGTGCCCGCGTCGCGCTGATCGAGAAAGCGAGCTTCGGCGGCGAGTGCCTCTGGACCGGCTGTGTCCCCAGCAAGGCGCTGATCAGGACGGCCAAGACGCTGCACGACGCACGGAATGCCGGAGCCGTCGGACTTGTCTCGACGAACATTCCCTTCGACTTCGCGCAGGTGCTGGATAGCATGCGCGAGGTTATCGCACGCATCGAGCCGCATGACCACCCCGAGACGATTCAGAGAAAGGGTGTGACAACGATACACGGCGCCGCCGAGATCCTCGGCCCCGGTCGGATCGCTGTGGATGGCGATGAGCTGGCCACAAAGCGGGTCGTCATTGCCACGGGCTCACGGCCGGTGGTCCCGCCAATCGCCAACCTCGAGGACACCGGCTATGTCACACACGAAGGCATCTTCGCGCTCGATCAACGACCCGATCGTCTCATCGTCCTCGGTGCCGGTCCGATCGGCCTGGAGATGGCCCAGGTCTTTCGTCGCTTGGGCACCGCCGTCACGGTCGTCGAGATGACCGACACGATTCTGCCCCGCGAGGACATCGAGATGTCGGGCCACCTCCAGAGGGCTATGGAGGAGGAGGGCATACATTTTTTGCTCGGCCACACGGCCGAGACGGCGAGGCGGGTCGAACAGGGCAAGGAAGTCACGGCGCGAGGCCCCGACGCATCGGTCGTGCGAGTGACCGGCGATGAGATCCTCGTTGCAACGGGGATGCGACCGTTCACGAAGTCGCTGGGGCTCGAGAGGATCGGAGTCGAGACGGACGCGCGTGGCGCCATACGCGTCGACAGAACGCTCCGCACGACGGCTCGGCGCGTCTGGGCCGCGGGGGACGTAACCGGGACACTGCTTTTCACCCACGTAGCTGACTACCAAGCACGCCTCGTGGTGCGCAACATGTTCTTCCCCTTCCCTGCGAAGGCCGATTATTCGAGAGTACCGTGGGCCATCTTCACCGACCCCACTCTCGCTCGCGTTGGACTCACCGAGTCAGAGGCGCGACAGCGCCACGGCGATCGGATCGGCGTTTACCGCTACAACCTGGACAACCTCGACAGGGCGATCACCGACCGCGCCGCCCGTGGCCTGGTGAAGCTCATCGCCGATAAGCGAGGTTATCTGCTCGGCGGGCACGTCGTCGCAGACAGCGCCGATGCACTCATTCATGAGGTAGCGCTCGCCATGCGCGCCCGTGTCAAGATCGGTGCGCTGTCACAGATGGTTCACGTGTACCCGACATGGTCTGAAGGACTGCGGCGCGCAGCGGACAGTTACTACGCTCGTCTGTTTGCGAACAGCAAGTTCCGCCCGCTGATCCGGTGGTGGGCGCGCAGGTAGGGTCCTAGATCCCCGCGAGCTCTCAGGTTCGACTAGAGACCGAGGATCGCGCGATAGTCTGGGTTGATCCGATCCGGCGACCAGAACGGCTCCCACACCAACTGAACGTTGACCTCTTCCACACCTTCCAGATCCTGAAGCACCATCTTCGAGCCGTTGAGAATCTGAGGGCCGACGGGACAACCGGGACTCGTCAATGTCATCCTCACATTCACCGTGCCGCCGTCGACTTCCACGTCGTACACCAGCCCCAGATCGACGATATTCAGTCCAAGCTCCGGGTCCTCGACCTGCTTCAGCGCCTCTCGCGCCTGCTCTTCCGTGATCATGATCGCACCGCCCTGGGTTGGGAGAAAGATTCGCCCGGCGACCGCCGACCGAGAAGGTACTGCAGAAACAAACGGCTATCAATCGCCTGCCGCGTCTTGTCGTCGCCAAGCAGGGCATGCATGTTGCCAGGAGTAGGCTGAGATGTGCCGCAAGACACCCGTTCGAACCCATGACTGACGATTGAGATGCCTTCGCTGCGTGTGGACGACGGAAAACTGGTGATTCACTACCGCGATTCCGGACGGGGATCGCAAGCCGTAGTTCTGCTCCACGGCTTCCCATTCAACTCTGGACTCTGGGAGCCACAGATCCGAGAGTTATCTCGCGCCTACCGGGTGCTGGCGCCCGACCTACGGGGGTTTGGCCGCACCGACCTCTCAGGCGCTTACTCGATCGACCGCTTGGCCGACGACGTGGCCGACTTGACCTCCGCTCTCGGCTTGAGGCGCGTTGTCCTGATCGGACTCTCGATGGGCGGGTATGTCGCGTTCGCTTTCTACCGGCGCCATGCCGAGCGACTGATCGGGCTCGGGCTCTCGGATACTCGGCCCGACCCGGATTCAGATCAAACGCGAGCCGAGCGGGCACGATTAGCGGCACTGGCGCGGCAGCAGGGGAGCACGCCGGTGGTGGAGGCGCTACTACCAAACCTGCTATCCGAAACCACAAAGCGTCGCAGCCCGGAAGTCGTCGATGCTCTGCGCGCCATGATGGCATCATCGAGACCTGAGGCGATCGCCGCGGCGCTGATGGCTATGGCCGAACGCGATGATTCCCGCCCGCTTCTATCGAGCATGCGACTGCCCGTTCTGGTCACCGGCGGCGAGGAAGACACGCTCACGCCTCCCGAGCAAGTCGAGGCCTGGGCGACCGGCATCCCGAGCGCTCGCCTGGCTTTCATACAGGGTGCCGGGCACGTGGCCAATCTCGAGCGACCGGACGACTTCAACGCCCTCGTCGTAGACTTTCTCCGCACCGTGTACGGCGAAGGCCCAGAAGAGCGGAGCAACCCTTGATCGAGAGACGACGACTCCGAGCGTTGGACTCGCAGGTCCGCCTCGCTATCGTGGCCCTGGCCCTCTCCGCTTGCGCGAAGCCCCCCGAGCCGCCGCCGCCGCTCCCCCAACCCGAACCGCCGAGCATCGATCCGGTCGACTTCCGCGAGCAGCTGCAGACCCTCGACCCACCCGCGCCGCTACCGCCACGCCTGTACTGGTCTCCGTCAGCCCCCGGTGAGGGGACGGTCGTTGCCCTAAAACTCGACCCTGAACCGCGTGGAATGCCCATCTTCGAGGTCCAAGCGCGAGCCAGCGACCGCGAGATCGTCCTCGTGGGCCTACGCGGTGGAAGCTATTTCGGACTCGTGGCCGCACCACGCGCCACCGACGAGGTCCCGGTGCAGATCTCCATCACGCTAGTCGACGGCACCCGACTGTCCCAACGTTTGTCACTGCGTGTAACGCGGCGCAGTTTCCCTTCCACCCGACTGCGAGTCGCGAGCCGATACACCGCACCGGATGAGGCAATACTGCGTAGGGTGCGGAAGGAACGAGAGTGGGTCAGGGCAGCTCTGGCGATCAGGACCGAGACGCCGCTGTGGCGCGGCGCCTTCATCCGACCACTCGATGGGTTGACGACCAGCGTCTACGGCCAGCGCCGCATGTTCAACAACGAAGTGAGGAGCCAACACACGGGACTCGATATCGACGGTGACACCGGCGATCCCGTGGTCGCCTCGAATAGCGGGCGCGTCATTCTTTCGCGCGACCTCTTCTATAGCGGGCAGGCGGTCTACGTGGACCACGGCCTCGGTTTCATCACCGGGTATTACCACCTATCGAAGCGCGAAGTGAGCGAAGGCCAATGGGTGGACAAGGGCGATGTCGTCGGTCTCGTCGGCGCGACCGGCCGGGTGACGGGTTCGCACCTCCACTGGTCCGTCTTCGTGCAGGGAATCTCGCTCGACCCCCTTTCGCTCGGCGACGTCGGACTCGATGAGCTGGACCGCCACTTTTTTGCACCCCAAACGGGCTTAATGCCGGACGCTTTCGACCTGACTGGCCAACCGCCGACGACGCGCAACGGTCGCTAGAGCCGGGCGAGTACGATCTCCACCTTGGCGTCCTCGGTGGTCCCATCACCCTCGAAATCGAAGCGCGTCCGTCTTTCCAGGGTTAGCGTGTCGGTGGAAACCTGCAACGTGTACTCCGTTAGGCTCGACTGGCCGGCCGCTATCAACACGAGTCGATCGCCTTGCGTCGCGGCGAAGCCGCTTTCGACAATCGGCGGTTCCCCCGGCTCCGAGACGCTGGCCGTATACCGCCCCACTTCGTCAAACGTAACGGAAAGGCTGCCATCCTCGGCGATGATGTCGAACGTATCGACCGCCGTGGGCTGGCTGATCAGCCGGTACTCGGTGGCATTCCACGAGCCTTCCAAATCGGCGACCGTTGGACCCGAAGTCCTTCGCAGCCCGATTTGCAGTACGGCCGGCTCCTCTTCCTCGTCACCATTGAAGTCGTAGGTTGGCTCGTCGCTCACCAAGCCGAGCGTGCTACCCGTCACCGTCATCGCGAACGCAACGGTCACGCCGGGCTCCAAGATGTTCTGCACGAGCAAGAAACCGCTCTCGATCACCATGAAGCCGCTCGCCACCTCCGCATCTTCCCCGGCCGGCACGAGCACGAAAGCGTAACCACCGTCGGCCGCCACCGTCACGGTGGCGTATCCACCGTCAGCGATGCGATCGACACGCTCTGCTGGGTTCTGCTGGTTGGTGTACGTGACGGTCGTCGCGTTCCAGCTTCCCACAAGATCATCGATCGTAATGCCGCTTCCGGATCCCGAATCATCACCGCATGCGGCCAAGGCGACTCCGCCTACCACTACAAGCTTCGCGGCCCATCTCAGACTCATTCCCCCTCCTAGCCTCGAAAAGGTCGACGCAGCGCCCCGCCAATACAAAAAGAAACAGCCGAGGGAATGATAGTACCTTCCCTCGGCCTTCAGGACCACCAACGCCAGCGATTCTGACAGACGAAGTCCAGGCTAGTGCAAGACCGCTGCGCTGAAGACTTGGACTCTTAACGCCTCACCGCTTCATAAGTAGCTCTTCGAACAGCTCGATGGCCCTGGGGTCTTCGCTCTGACCCAGCCAGAACAGCGCGTGCCGGACCACGTGCGGATCGTCGTTGGTCCGCGCTATCCGAATCAGCGCCGGAACGCCCTCCTCGTCGTCGCGCTGCGACAGCGCGAAGATCGCGGTCTTGCGAACATCCCAGTCCTCCGAGTCGTCGAGCGCGATCTCGCTCAGTCCCTCGGTCGCCGCGTCGGCCGCCTCCTGGCTCAACCAGAAGACCGCACTGGTCCGCGTCTTCTTGGGCAGTGTACCGTCCTTGGCTAGGTCGACGAGCTCGGGCCAGACGGTTGCACTGTCCGCCAGGAGCGCCGGGAACATTGCCTCGTCGGCCGCCCGGTCCGACCGGCGAGCCAGCGACATGAAGTAGCGTGCTGCCTGTTCAGCCGGCACGGTGCCCAAGTCAACGGTGCGGCTCGTCGCGGGGCGCCAGCGGCCGCCGACGTAGGTATCGACTTCGGTGACCTCACCCTCACGCACTCTGAGAACCACCCGGGCCGGCCCCGCCTCGCATTCCCAATCCCAGTCGTCGGCGCGTCCATGCCGCGCGTGCCAACCGCGACCACCGTTGAAGGAGATGCTTCCGCGCCCGTCGCCGCAGACGCCGGGGCGCGTCGCGAAGCTCATCCGGACTTTGCCATCGTCCACGCGCCCCACCTGCTCGGCGATCGACTGCCCGAGGGCCGGTGGGGCCAGCGCCAGCAGCGCCGACCCGATGGCCAAACAGGCAATGCCTTTAGTCATTCTCATTGTCCACCCTCGATGATCTCCAACAGGAACTCCGCTACTCGCGGGTCGTCCGACTGCGACAGCCAGAAGATCGCCTTTTTCCGCAACTCACTGTCCGTTTCCTCGCGCGCGATCTCGAGCAGCTTATCGACGGCCTCGTCTTCGCCCTGTTGGGCGAGCGCGAAGATGATCTGTTCCTTCAACTCGCGCTCGGGCATCTGTTCGTAAAGCGCTGCCACTTCCACCGCCGAGACCCCCGCCTGACTCGCCCAGAACATCGCCTGCTTGCGCGTTTCTATCGATTGGCTCTCGTCGCCGGCGATCGTCAACAAGAACACACCGTTCTCCTCTCCTCCACTCATCGCGAGAGAGTGGAGGATCCGTTCCTTCACCTCGTCATCCGTCGTCCGCACGTACACGTCGCGCAAGAACGCCGAGTTGTCGCTCCGCTGGCCCAGCCAGAAAATCGCCTTCCCTCGTAGATCGGGATCGATGTCCTCGCGCAGGGCGTAGTCGCGCAGGACCTGGCTCGCCCGCTCGCCGCCCGACTGCGCCAGCGCGAAGAGCGCTTTCTCCTGCAGCTCAGCGTCGTCGGACTCGATCAATATCCGCTCCAGCGCATCGACCGTCCGCTCTCCCGGGACCTGCGAGAGCCAAAAGACCGCCTGGCCACGCACCTCGGGGTTCGGGTCGTTCTCTACCACGTCGAGCAAGACGTCCACGTTCTCCTCGTCGAGATGTTGCGCCAACAGGAACACGGCCCGACTCCGCATCTCGACCACGCACTCGTTGTCCTCGTCCCGCTCCTGTAAGACCCGCTTGAGGATCGGGATGGCGCGTTCCGAGTTCATCTGCAATAGCGC
>JASFMO010000141.1:0-7733 GCA_050117535.1 Gemmatimonadales bacterium
CGGGAGCGCATGGGGCGAGGCGATGGCGCTGTGCGCGTTGGGCGAAGCAGCGCGGCTTGCCGGTGAGAGCGAACGAGCGGTTCAGCAAGTGCGAGACAGCCTATCGATCCGACACACCCTATCCGATAAGCTGGGGACGGCCGAGTGTCTCGAGAGCCTGAGTCAACTCGCGGCATCGCAAGGCCGGCTGGGCTTGGCGGCTCGCCTGCTGGGCTGTGCCGATGGACTGCGAGAATCGGTCGGTGCACCGCTCCCACCGGTCAAGTGCGCGTGGCGGGAGTCGATTGGCACGCATCTGACCGAAGAGCTGGGGCAGGCCCGTTTCGAGCGAGAATCGTCCGCCGGTCGATCAGCCGGTTTCGATCGTGTACCCGCTCTTGCGTCTGACATCGCGAACTGCAGCTGACGATGGCCCACACCAAGAGCGCGCGTCTAGATTCCACGCCTCGCAATGTTGCCGCGAAGGCATCGATGGTAGGCGCTGCTGTCCTGGTTGCCGGGAGTGTCACATGCTCCAGCGCCCCAGGGGCGCTGGAGCGGCGGGCGGAAACGTTGCAACAATCGGCTGTCGCGACCCCACCCCGTCCAGTCTTGCCTATCCCGACGGCGCGGCAACTCGAGTGGCAACGAGCCGAGCTCGCGATGTTCTTGCACTTCGGAGTCAATACCTATACCGGCCGCGAGTGGGGGACGGGCGATGAAGATCCGGATGTGTTCTCTCCGGACAATCTGGACGTTGGGCAGTGGGCGCGTGTGGCTCGCGAGACCGGGTTTCGGACGCTAGTCCTAACCGCCAAGCATCATGACGGGTTCGGGCTCTGGCCCAGCCGCTACACGCGTCACACGGTCCGCAGTAGTTCGTGGCGCGGTGGGATGGGCGATGTGATGCGGGAGCTGGCGCAGGCCGCCGCCGCGGAGGGACTGCGTCTGGGCGTATATCTCTCACCTTGGGACCGGCACGAGCCCTCCTACGGAGACGAAGCGGCCTACAACCAGTTTTATATCGGGCAGTTGACCGAGCTACTCTCGGACTACGGCCCGATTGCCGAGGTCTGGTTCGACGGTGCCAAGGGTCCCGAAGCCGAAGCCATGGAGTACGATTTCGACGCCTATTGGGCGTTGGTCCGTCAGCTACAACCGGGGGCGGTGATATTCTCGGATGAAGGGCCGGATGTGAGATGGATCGGGAACGAGCGGGGCTTTGCCGGCACGACGAACTGGTCGATGCTAGATCGCGAGATAGTCGCAGTCGGACGCGCCGACCCGGAGTACCTGAATGTTGGAGACCCGAACGGACCCGACTGGGTGCCGGGGGAGTGCGATGTCTCGATACGGTCGGGTTGGTTTTGGCACGCGGACCGGGAGCCCGCGGAGCTGGCGGATCTGCTTGACATCTACTTCAAGTCCGTGGGGCGTAACTGTGTGCTCTTGCTCAATGTGCCGCCGAACCGGCAAGGTCGTCTCGATGCCGCTGATGTTGAGAGACTGTACGAATTCCGGCAAGCGTTGGACACGATCTTCGCCGTGAACGCAGCGCGCGGAAAGCAGGTCCGTGCCTCGAACGTGAGAGGCGCGTCCCCCGAGTATTCGGCCCAGCGAGTGGCTGACGGCGACCTGACCACGTTCTGGGCGGCCGACGACTCGGTGCGACGCGCCACACTCGAACTGGACCTGGGCGAGCCGGTCGAGTTCAACATCGTGCAAACGCAAGAGCCCATCCAGTTAGGTCAGCGAATAGCCTCCTATCACCTCCAAGTCGAGATGGATGACGGTTGGCGCACGATCTACAGCGGCACGACAATCGGACACAAGAAGATCGATCGTATCGAGCGGACTCGGGCTCGGCGCCTGCGAGTAGTGATCGACGACGCGCGGGCAACGCCGCTCGTCTCGGAGGTCGCGATCTATCTCGATCCCTACCGGTAGCCGAAGCTCGCTTTCGGGCCCTCGCGAAATGGCGACGAACGAGGGGGGCTTTAGCGAGATTTCGAGCGTGGCGGTTGGCTAAGGGTGCGGGGTGGGGCGACGTATCACTGCAGCCTTTTGCGCAACACCATCTCCAGCGTCCTGACGACACAGTTTCCAAAGCACTCCAACACCTCGGCCAAATCGACGGGCTCTGGCGGGGGGGGCGCCGCTGCGGCACGAGCGCTCGTCGTCTTCGCCTCTGCCTGGGCCGCCGCAGGCTCGGCCTCCGCCTCTTCCTGCGTTGGCTCGGGTTCGGCTTCGAGCTCTTCCACCGAGGGTTCTGGCTCGCCCGGTTCGGGCGTCGGTTCCGACCCAGCTCGCTCGGCTTCGAGCTCTTCCACCGAGGGCTCAGGCTGGCTCGCTTCAAACGTCGGTTCGGACGCGGCTCGCTCGGCCGCCGGCTCTGGCTCGGGCCTTTCTGGCTCGGCGTGTTCCGTGACCGGCTCCGCCTTAGACTCTTCCGCGACAGCCCCGTCGTTGTCGCCCGGTGCCGGCGGAGGCACTTCGGGCAGTGGGGGCGATGTGTCGCCGGGGGGCGTCGCGGCTGCTGCTGCGGTGTCGGCCAGTCCCACCAGCGCCGTGCCGTTGGACAGGCGGGACACCAACTCGACAAGCCAATCCGCGGCCGGGCTCGAGGAGCGGAGCAACGTCAGGACGTCCTGCTGTGACAGTTGACCGCGACTTTGAAGAACGGCGAGCGTGAAGAGTGATTCGGGGGTGATCAACCGAATCTGATGCGTCTGCTTCTCGTCGAGTATCGCCTTCTCGAGGTGATTGACCTGGAGATCGGGGTGCGCGACGACGTACAACCCCAAGGCTAGGGTCCAATTGGGAATGACGCCATCGGCAATCAGCCGCTCGACGCTGCGGGCCAGCGAGGGTCGTTGAGCCGCGAAGGTCTCGCGGCTCTTGACCTCGACGACGATGTGCAGGCCCCAAGGTGAGATCCAGCGGCCATCGAAGCCGACCTGGCCCGGTAACCACTCGTAGGGGCCGAAGGTGACGTCGAAACCGAGCAGCTTACCGTAGTGATTGATCAGGTCGCGCAGGGCGCGGGCGTGCTGCTCATCCGTCCTTTCCCGGCACTGGTCAATGTAGTTTCGGAGCAACACCGGGTCGTTGACATTCTCGACCAGGTAGGCTCGGAAACGTTCCCGGGCAGGATCTTCGATCGTCGAGTCGTCGAGCCGGCCCGTCAAGGCCAGGACGTCATCGATGTGGGCTGCGCTCATACTCCCGCTGGAGCGTTGGACGCCGCAGTGCGAACGTTGCAAATTTTTGCTATTGAAACACTCAAATGGGGCAAACGCTGCTCGAAGTCAAGTCTAGCTTGAATCCGGGCTTTCTCGCCCCGCTTCGCCCCTAATTGGGCAAGATCCGGGCCGTGCGAGAGCGACGTCCCGCCCGAGGTTCAGCGAACGAGATCCTTGACCTGTACTTCGCCCCGGCGGCGCAGGCTCAGGGTGCGTCCGCCCAGAGAAGTCTGGACCCGCAACCGCGTCTCCAGGTCGTAGTCCACGGTCCCGCGCCCCAACAACGCGCGCGCGGCGGCGCCCACCCCCTCCCAGCGGAACGTGGCGGGCAGCTTGACCCGCGTGTGCGAGGCCGCCGCGAGTGGCACGCTTTCGTCGAGGGCCGCAGATCCGAAGTGAGTCTCCTCGAGATCGAGATCAGCCTCCACCCGGGTCGTGCGGATCTCGTACTCGTTGGGGTTGTAGACATCCAGCCATAGAATCAAGCTGACGCCGTCCAAGTCGAGTCCGGATATCTCCACGGCGTCCAACTCCACCGATGGCTGTTCGAAACTCAACTGCCGTAGGGTTGCGCACGAGACGATGGTAGCCGCGGCGACAAGCGCCAGGGCTCCGACCAAGCCGGCGGTGCGGCTGCGCAGCGTGAGCCGTTCCATACCACAATCTTGACTAAGCGGTCGGTTGGACGCTAGCTGTTCGGTTCAGCAGAGACTCTATCCCAGCGTGCGAACGAAAGGACGACCGGCCAAGTCGGCCGGGTCGGAATGGAGGGATTCGAATATGCTCCGCAACTTCACCTGTATTTCCGTGTTGGCAATCATGACGGCGTATGGCGGTCCGCTGGCGGCGCAGGGCAGGGGAGATTCCGAAGCCAGCTACGATTCGTTGCTTTTCAACGCGCTCGAGTACCGGATGGTGGGCCCCTATCGAGGTGGGCGCTCGACCGCTGTAGCGGGGATCGCCGATCGGCCGCATACGTTCTTCATGGGAACGACGGGTGGCGGGGTCTGGAGGACGGACGATGCGGGGCATTCCTGGCATAACATCTCCGACGGTTACTTCGGTGGATCGGTCGGTGCCGTCGCCGTCGCCGCGTCCGATCCGACCGTGATCTACGCGGGGGGCGGCAGCGTTGACATACGCGGCAATACGTCGGCCGGCCGCGGTGTCTGGAAGTCGTTGGACGGCGGCAAGAGCTGGGTTTTCAGCGGGCTGCGCGAGGCCGGGCAAGTCGGGCGTATCGAGATTCATCCGACCAACGCTGATCTGGTCTACGTGGCAGCGCTGGGCCACCCGTTTGGCAAGAACCCGGAACGGGGTGTCTTCCGTTCGCAGGACGGTGGCGTGACGTGGGAACACGTGCTGACCTTGAATGACAGCACGGGCGCGTCCGATCTGGCGATGAACCCGCGGAACCCGCGCGAGATCTACGCCGGAATGTGGCGGGGTGAGCGCAAGCCCTGGGCGCTGATCAGCGGGGCCCTGGACGGCGGTGTCTACAAGACGACCGACGGCGGCGACAGCTGGGAGAAGCTGGAGGATGGACTTCCGCAAGGCCTGGTCGGGAAGGTGGGCCTGACGGTTTCACCGGCCAACCCGGATCGGGTGTGGGCGATCATTCAGAATGAGCCGAAGGGTGGGGTGTACCGGTCGGACGATGCCGGTCGGACCTGGACGCGCGTCAATAGCGATAACAAGCTGCGGCAGAGAGCCTTCTACTACACCCACATCGTCGCTGACCCACTGGACGAAAACACGGTGTACGCTCTGAACGTCGAGTTTTTCCGCTCGGTCGACGGAGGCAAGACGTTCGAGTCTGTCGCCGTCCCGCACGGGGATGTCCACGACCTTTGGATCAACCCGAAAGATTCGAAGATCATGGTCGTGGCGAACGATGGCGGCGCACAGGTGACGTTGAACGGCGGAGAGACGTGGTCCAGCTACATGAATCAACCGACGGCAGAGCTGTACGACGTCATCGTGGACAACGATTTCCCTTATCGGCTGTACGGCGGTCAGCAGGACAACACGACGATCAGCGTGCCTGCCTGGATCTCGAGCAACACCCTACACCCGAAAGAGCATTGGGAAAACGTCGGCGGTTGCGAGACCGGCCCCGTGGGACTCAATCCGGATCACCCCGAGGTCATCTACTCGGGCTGCTACAGCGGCATCATCGACCGCTGGGACCGGACTACGCAGCAGCGGCGATGGGTAACGGTCTACCCCCAAGAGCAGTCAGGCGAGGCGGCGTATAACCTCAGGTATCGTTTTCAATGGGTGGCTCCAATCGTGGTTTCGCCTCACGACCCCGACGTTGTCTATCATGCCTCGCAGTACGTGCACCGGACGACCGACGGCGGAATGACGTGGGAGACGATCAGCCCGGACCTGACAACGAACACGCGGGCGCACCAGGACTATGCTGGCGGGCCGATCGACCACGACATCACGGGTGTCGAGATCTTCAATACCGTATTCGCGCTGGCGGTCTCCCCACACGCGGCGGATGAAATCTGGGCGGGATCCGACGATGGTCTCGTCCACCTGTCGCGCGATGACGGTGCCACGTGGAACGACATTACGCCCGAGCGGATGCCCCGATTGGGCACGGTGGACGAGATCGAGCTCTCAACCCATGCACCCGGCCGGGCCTTCGTGGCGGTACACCGTTATCGGGAGGATGACTTCGCGCCGTACATCTTCCGCACCGACGACTACGGCGCTACTTGGAGCCTACTGACGAGCGGAAGAAACGGAATCCCCGCCGACTTCCCGGTGCGCACGGTACGCGAGGACCCGGACGAGCGAGGGCTGATCTACGCTGGCTCGGAATTCGGCGTCTTCGTCTCGTTCAACGATGGACGGAACTGGCAGCCGCTGCAGCTGAATCTACCGATCACGCCGGTCACCGGTATGCGGGTCCAGCATCGAGATCTCATTCTCTCGACACAGGGCCGTTCGTTCTGGATTCTCGATGACGTGACGCCGCTGCACGAAATGCGCGTTGCCGCGGCCTCGGAGTCATACCTCTATTCCCTACGCGACGCATACCGTGTCAACTCGCGGGGAGTCGAGCCCGAGGGCGAGCCGATTCCAGACGCCCTGCCGGGTAAGGCGCTGATTCGGTACTACCTGGCTAAGGAACCGGAGAGCGAGGTCAGGATCGAAATCTTGGACGCTGAGGGGGGCACTGTGCGGCTCTTCTCCAGCGATTCCGCGGTCGCCGCGGCGCATAACGAAAAGGCGCTAGAGCCGAAGCGGGGCATGAATGTCGTGCCGTGGGATTTGACCTACGCGGGCCCGGACACACTCGGGGGTATCGAGGTCTCCGGTTTTTCGGGCGGCGTCAAAGCACCTCCAGGGACGTACCGGGTAAGCCTGACGCACGGGACGACACAGGAGCGAGACTTCAACGTGCTCGCCGATCCGCGCCTCGACGGTCACGTAGATGCGGACGCGTACGTCGAGCAATTCCGTCTGTCGATAGCTGTCCGCGACACGATCAGCCGTATTTACGGGTCGATTCGACAGATACGGGACGTGCGCAATCAACTCACAGCCGTAGCCGAACGAGCCGGTCGTGACGCCGAAGCCGTCCGGCAGCTTGCCGATTCGCTGACCGCCACGCTGACGGCGGTTGAAGAGGAGCTGCGTCAGACGAAGAACCAGAGCGGCCAAGACATGCTCCGCTACCCCCCCAAACTCGACACGCAATACCTGACGCTTTATTCCTATGTGAATGGCGTCGACAACTACGGCTTCGGCGGTCCCGAGGGCAGACCGACGGCAGGAGCTTACGAACGATTCGAGGACCTGAACCGCGAGTGGAGAACCAGCCGTTCAAGACTGGATCGGGTTCTTGAGACGGATGTCGCCCGCTTCAACGCCCTGGTGCAAAGGTCCGGTGTTCCGGCCGTGTCCATCCCGCCGACGCGAAGCCAATAGGGAGAGCCAGGCTAAGAGGCGTGGGACGCGGGGCAAGGAACGGGCACTTTGTCGTCCAACCCAAGACCTGGACAGAATATGCTGAGACGTCTGGGGTATATGTTTTGTACAGCATATATGTTGACATTACGCTGACATGTTCATAGCTTCCTCGCCGTGGAGGTCTCAAAGCGAATGAAGACTATGGAACGTACCCGCCGGCGTCGACTGCCCCTCTTCGTCCTGCCAACCGTGCTGTTTCCGGGCACTCGCCTTCCATTGCACGTGTTCGAGGGTCGCTACAGGCAGATGGTGGCTCGGTGCCTGGAGTACGACCGACGCTTCGGCTTGCTGTTTCACCGCGAGGATCTGCACGGGCCTTTCCGAATCGAGGCGGGCCGCGTCGGCTGCGTAGCTGAGATCACCTCCTTCAGCCCGCTGCCGGACGGCCGCTCGTTGATGGTGACGGAGGGGATCGAGCGCTTCCTCGTCGTAGACGGTGTGGAGTCGGAAACGCTCTACCATGAGGCGTTGGTCGAGGAGTACCGCGATGAGGCGGAGGACGACGCTGGGCTGATCGTGCGG